>JAOUFU010000120.1 GCA_029858035.1 Phycisphaerae bacterium | reverse complement strand
ATGAGCAAGGGGCCTCCGGCACTTGCGACTTGCCCGCCGTTTTCCCGGAGGCCCCTTGCTCATCCGGCAGCCGATACCAAAGAGTCGCATTCCCTTCAGCATCAGGATCGATCTGCCCGAAGTAGACCTCCGGCTTTGGCACGGCTTTGTCCCACGGCGAAGCTTGCTGGGGCCAAGGTGGAGCGTCACTAACTTTTGGAATCGCCTTACCGTGATAAAGCCAGTACTCCTTCCTGGGAGCCTCGCCGCCCTGTGGAACTATCGCCCACGCACCCGGAAAGCTCTCAACGATATCCATCACGAGTTCTGTCGGCGACTCCAGCAGCACCTTCTCTTCGCCGGTGGCCAGGTTTACCCCCACGAGATACCACGCCGGAATCATCCCGCTGGCAATATAAGCATGAGTATCATCCACCCCCATCACGTACCGGCTCCAGGCCCCGTTGGGATGGCTCGGCCCCACAGCACCAAAATCCTTGACCACCTTTTTAAGCTTCGGATCGTAGATATACAGCCCGACTTTGTTGCCCCGCGTTCCAGTTCCGTAAATGCGCCCATCCGGTCCCGTCACCAGCGGCCTAACCTCTCCTCCCAGCCCCGGGACGATCTCGCCACGCTCCTCCACCATGTTCGTTGCAGGGTCATAAACGAACAGATCCATGCTCCACGTACGCCGCGACGGCATGGCGATGTAGTACTTGCCGTCGAATCCAAGCGCCCTGCCTGAAAGGTAGAACTGGTGATCGTCCGCCAGACGCTGCCTCTTGACTTGTCTTGTGCCCAAATCAACGGCATAAAGCCACGTCGGCCCATAATACTCTTTGAAGTATATTTGCAGGACGTCCCACGTCTTGCCGTCGATATTCGGCACGAGCCAGCGTTCCCAGACGTTCACCCCGCGAGCCGGCTCACCCAGCGACTCGGTTGGCAAGAGCGGCGCCAGCTCAAGTGCCTTCCTCAACTCCGGCTGTTCGGCGGCCAGCCAAGGCTCAACGGCGGCAAGATGTCGAACGACTCTGTCCTTAGCGACGAGAACCGAGATCTCAACGCCGGTAGGCTGTGCAACTTCAAACGTGATCCTCGCCCCAACGGGAAGAGGAACTATCGTAGGATAGCTCTTGAAGGGACCATTATCAGATGCCGCGAACACTGAAAGCTGGATGCAAACAATGCACAGAAGAATTTTGGGCATTCTGAGGTTCTCCGTGTTCTGTCGCAGTGTAAACATTGATCTTCTCATAGTGACCAAATAGTCAAATCTTTTTATTTGATTATACCAATCGATTATCTCTTATGGAGCATAATACGAGTGGGCTTGTCACGATCACATGAAAGCCAGCCGTCTTTGAATTCCAGTTCTACCACTTGAATTGAAGTTCGGCGTTGCTCATAAGTGTCTTTGTTTGCATCAGGCCCTCTCCTTCCGGGGTGAGTAAAGTAGAAAAGATAAGCCCGGTCACCACTTACCACAACATCCGGATGGCCCCCTTTGACTTGGTCGTCCGGTCCTTTTCCCGGCTTTTCGAGCAGGTTGTTCCTTTGAAGCTGCCAGTTCAAAGCGTCCTTGGAACGATACACACTCAGGCCCCTCCAGACATCTACAACCATCCAGATATGTCCTTTCCAGCGGAAAACTTTCGGTCCCTCCCCCCTGGCTCCAACGGCTTTGCCATTGTCTTGCCAAACATATAAATCCCTGCTGTCTGCGTAATAGATGGATTTTTGGTCGGTCTCGTTATTATACCACATCCGCCATGTTCTGTCGGGAAGCTGCATTACACACGCATCAATCACTCTATCCGAAGAAAGTTTCAGCGTGGACTGATACTTCCATTGCAGTAAATCTTTGCTCGTCAGGTGCAGAATATCCCTCGATGCATCCCAGTTGGTAAAAATGCCCGGCACATAGGTTAGATACATATGATAGATGCCATTATGCTCAATCACCTCCGGAGCCCAATATGTATCTTCGCCTTTCTTGTAGTCTGTTTTTGCTGTGGTCAGGTATTTCCAGGTGGCTCCTCCATCTGAAGATTCTGCGATTCCGATAGGAGTTCCATGTACCCAGCTTACACCTGTAGTACCAGGCACATTCGCCCGGCGATTCGTGTAAAACATGAACCATTTCTTTTCCTTGAGATTCCAGCACAAAACAGGATCAGCCGCACCATCATAAACGGGGTCGCGAAATAGCGGCTTGTCGGCAATCTTGTCTTGATCACTCATCCCTGCTTTTTCAGCTTGTTCTGCCTGAGAAGTGAAAGGGCAACCAGCAATTGCCGCAATGAGCAGAATCCATATCGTACCCAATGTCACATTACGCACATTATACCTCCTTAAAAAGCCACTACACTCCTACACCTGACTTTTTCCGGATAGAGGCCCATTTAGGCAGGATAACCTACCGTTTGAGAGAAGAGCACTCGCTGCTCAGGCCGTAATTTGAATTCTTTGGGCGTGTTCTGCTTATCACAATTGTGAAAATGAGCGGCCAGGCCCTGTGAAGAGGCGAACAGGTATACATTTTGGGCAATAAGACCCGTGGCGACATAATAATAGGACTTTTGTATCTCCGAATCTCTAAGGCCTGGCTCTTGAAAAGGGGCCTTCTTGTATTTGGAGATATCCACAACATAGAAGATGTTGACCGGGGCCCCTGCGGCGGAACGCCTGCCGGACCTTCGACGAAAGTCTCCAGCCACAACAGGTGTCAAACGGTGAGGGATTGCCTCATAGAGATAGACTCCTTCGGGCAGGGCAACGTAGAGGTCAATTTCCTGTGAATTACTGGCGGAGGCTGCTGTCCTTCCCGGCCCTTTAAACGGTTCCCTTTCCCGGTTTACTCCAAATGCCGCCCAAAGCAGATTGGACAGCATCTGCGGAGCAAGTTTCTCTGCACTGATGTTACGGTTGGTCTTTCTTTCCTTCAGGGCCGCCAGCACGCTCTTGCCGCCGTCCGTCTGAGGCTTAACAAGCGTGATAGGTTTCAGGTCCTCAGCTAAGCTTGTTGCTGTCCCGGCCAGGAAAGTGACCATCGGCACAGTTTTCAGGAATGTTCTACGATCCATTTGATTCTCCAATCAAGTTTAATAGTAGGTGTTTGAGAAATATTATTTGACATCATACCAAAATTTCAGCGAAACTACCAAAGCAAAAGCAAGTTGTGGTGTTCACGATTAATAATGAAGGGTTTGGTTGTGGTAGTTGGTTCTGGTATGATTATTCTTACATATCACAGGTGGTAAAAAATACTCCGAATGGCAGGATCATCTGTTTGATCACTTCGGCATTATCCACTACACTTTCGCATTGTTTCGGACTGTCTGTTTCGGGCGATTACGAGAATCAAGATGGCTGCTATCATTAGCCTAAGTGATAATCCAGTGAGAATGGTATGAAAAATTTAACAGGAGGATCAATGTGCCGTCATAACTTTCTGCTTTTATTGGTTCTGAATATTTCTGTTACCGTGTTGGCCGGCGATAAAATTATTTGGCCGTGTTTTCATGGACCACGACGCGACAATCTGGCGACAGAGACTGGGCTTATGCAAGCGTGGCCACAAGCCGGGCCTGAGTTATTGTGGACCGTCTCCGACATCGGACACGGCTACAGTTCTGTGTCGATTGCTGGTGATCGTATTTTCACTGCAGGTATGGTTGACATCCAGACATACGTAACGGCCCTGGACCTGAAGGGCAAAAAACTGTGGCAACGGCTCAATGGGAAATCCTGGGAAGCCTCCGAACGACAGCCATGGGCCGTGCCGTATGCAGGCTCCCGGGGCACACCAACTGTGGACGGTGATACTGTTTACCACCTTTCTGAACTGGGGCGGCTGGCGGCATTCGACATCCATACGGGCGAACAACGATGGCACAAAGAGTTATTAGAAACCTTCGATGCAGAGCGGCCGGAATACGGTTATAGTGAATCAGTTCTGATTCAGGGAGATGTCCTTTTCTGCTGCCCCGGTGGCAGCGGGGGCTACATGGTAGCGTTAGAGAAAGGTACAGGACGAACATTATGGGCTAACACCGACATAAAAGACGCGGTCGGGAACTGCTCACCAGTCTTTGCGGAAATCGATGGAATCGAACAGGTCATCACCATGAGCGCAAATCGTGTGCTTAGCTTTAATCCAAAAAACGGGCGTTTACTCTGGGATTACACATTCGGCAACAAACGGGAAAACAATGTCACAGACGTAATCATTAACAAAGGTCTGGTTTATGCCTCAAGTGGTTATGGTGGGGGAAGTATTTTGCTGCGACCGCAGCGGCAGGCCAACGGCGATTTCTCCGTCAAGGCGGTGTGGACAAGTGAACTTTTGGATAATCACCACGGCGGTGTTCTATTGCTTAATGATCAATTGTATGGGGCTGGCCATGAGTCACGCGGCTGGTTTTGTCTGGATTTCAATACGGGACGCAAGCGGTGGCAAGCTTCAGGTAAAGGGTCCCTGACTTACGCTGACGGCCGACTCTATTGCCTCGATGAGAAAGGCACGATTTCGCTTGTCAAAGCAACTTCTGAGAGGTGGGAAGAAGTCAGCTCATTTCGTCTCCCGCGTGGCGGCAAGGGACTTTACTGGGCACATCCGGTCATTTGTGGCGGGCGACTCTATGTGCGCCATTCTGATCAGCTCTTCGCCTACAACATTCGGAGCAATTGAATTCTGCCTCAAGGGATTCTTGTTGTCACTGGGGTCCTTTATCTTGTCCGGCTGATGTTTTGACTGAAAGAATTAGAACTTCATGCAAACCTATGTCACTGATAGGAGTAGATTCTAATAGGGTAATAGTTACGCCAAGACATGCCATGCATTTCACACACCTGAAGTGCTTTTCATTTTGTCGGCAAGACGGCATAATAAGCCGGTTTAGGTTCTGCGTTTCTGTCGAACAGGAGGGGGTGGTTAGTTCTTTTCCACGGGAAGTTATTAAGCCATGATTGGCCGTCGTGTAGACCCCAGAAGGTTATTCTTTGTATGGTGTCTGAGTGCCTGCTGAACAGGGCAAAGAGCTTGCTGTATTCCTGGGCCTGCCATTTGAGGATTTCGGGTGGGCAGGCGGGATTGTAAGGATCATACTTTGCGAGTTCTTCGCGGTACTTGCCATTGTCAGCCCACCATTTACTTCTCAGCACTACGTCTATATCCAGTTCGGATACTACCATTTTAAGGCCGAAGCTCTTTATGAGATTGATTGTTGCTTCCAGGTCTTCGTATGGGATTTTATCGAGTTCGAAGTGGCCCTGGATTCCTATTGCGTGGACGGGAACTTCGCGGTCTTTGAAGTATTGCAGGAGCTGCTTGAGTTTTTTCTGTTTGTTGGCAAAGAACAGGTTGTAGTCGTTGTAGATCAGCATGGCCTCAGGGTCGGCGGCGTGAGCATACTCAAATGCTTTTGCAATGAAGTCGTCGCCTATGACCGACAGGTAGGTGGAGGGCCGGATGAAGTTTTCATCGTCTGCGAGTGCTTCATTCAGGACGTCCCAGTAGGGGACCTTGCCGCGGTAACGGGTGACGACGGTTTCGATGTGTGTTTGCATCCGCTCAAGAAGAAGTTCACGAGTTGGTGGATTGTCTCCGTTCCTGAAGAACCACGCGGGGGTGCGAACGTCTTTGGCCCAGATAAGACAGTGCCCCAGGACCTTCTGGCTGTTGGCGGCGGCGAAGGCGACGAAGGCATCGGCCTGGTCGAAATCGAATATGTTCCGGCGCCGCTGGATGTGGTACATTTTCATGCAGTTGGCAGGAGTGAGGACATTGAACTGGGTGCGGATAAGATTGAGCTCTTTCGGAGAGTAATCATCGGGGAGCCTGCCATCGATGGCGACGGCGACATTAAAACGGTTTTTGTATGCGGCACAGAGCGATGGATTTGTTTGCGAGTATGCGGGGAAAGATATGATAACGCATACGAGCACATAGATTAGAAACACTGTTAGTGATTTAAGACTTTTCATCGTATTTGGCCACCTCAAATAACGAACATATAAGGAGAAGTATGAAAAAATTAAACCATGTTTTCGAACAAAAATCAAGTTCAATAAGGTCATGCAAGAAAGTGGTGCGCTTTGGTGCATCGCCTGCTTCCAAAACAAAAGAGATTGACAAGGTAAGTAAGAATTCGTTACATTATCAAGACTTGAGTAAGAAGTGCCCGCAAAGGTTGCTGATAGCAATGTTGTCTTTAAGCGTGACAATGAAGGGAGGCCTAAAAATGCGATATGTAGGCAATTTTAACCGACGGGCAAAAAGATAAAGCAATCGGAGTAAATCATATTTCAAAATATTTAAGCACATAACGGCTACAGAATGTGGGAATTATGCCATGAAAACAAATCGTCGAAAATTCATAAGCACCGCCCTTGCCGGTGGCCTTGCTGCAACATGGTCGCACTCATGTGGTGGCTCAGAAGTCCAAGAGCCTGGTTCAGGGGCCCGGAGAGCTTATTATGCCCGGCTCGATAAAATCCTTAAACAGCCTGTATTGAAAAAGGAACTGTTTTCCAGGCCCGTAATCATTAAAAGCCTCGAATTGCTTCGCTATAAGAGCAGTTTCCTGTGCCGGGTACGCTCTTCGGATGGTGCAGAAGGTTTTTCGGTTGGTCACGGCACAATGAGTTCGCTCTATCCGATTTTTGTCAATGCATTGCAACCTTTCTTCATTCACAAAGATGCACGCGATCTGGACCTGCTGCTTGAGAAAGTATTTATATACAAGCTCAATTTCAGATTAGGCGGACTGGCAATCGGGATACCGCTGGCTACCATTGAGTTTGCAATTCTCGATATGCTGGGGCGTATCGCGAACAAGTCGATGGGTGAGCTGATCGGAGAAATCCACCATCCACGAGTTGCAGTATATCAGGCCACGGAATACCGCGAAAAACCAGTAGAGGAATCGCTGGAACTGATAAAAAGGGACGTCGCGGAATATAATGCCCATGCGCTTAAGATTAAAGTTGGTGGCCTTATGTTCATGACCGGGGACATTAATGCGGTTGGGCCAAAAGGAAGGACCGAAAAAATCATTCCGCTAATCCGCAAAACGTTCGGCGATAAAATGGCTTTGTATGCAGATGCAAACGGTTTTTATTCGGTGGATGAGGCGATACGGGTCGGAAGGTTACTGGTGGAGTACGGTTATGGTTTTTTTGAAGAGCCTGTTCTATTCGACTGGTATGAAGAAACCAAACAGGTTGCCGATGCGTTGAGCATTCCAATTGCAGGCGGGGAACAGGAATACAGCCTGCATGGATTTCGCTGGCTCATTGCCAATGACGGGCTGCAGATTGTTCAACCTGATAACTATTATTTTGGCGGGATGATTCGTTCGATGAAAGTGGCACGTATGGCAGAGGCATTTGGAAAAGCTTGCACACCGCATATGTCTGGTGGCGGACTCGGATACCTTTACATGATTCATTTTGTATCCGCTCTTCCTAATGCATCTGCTCATCATGAATTCAAGGGATTAAACACGAATATACAATTTGAATGTAAGACATCGCCCCTGTCAGTCGTGGATGGAAAGATTAAAGTCCCCACTGGCCCCGGTTTAGGTGTGGAGATTGACCCGGATTTCATTAAAAAGCATGAGGAGGTCAGAGTATAGTCCGCAAGTGAAAACAAAGGATCAGGATTTGACCGTTCAAGAAGGAATTTGCACAATCATTGATATCGTGAAAGGAATGGGACACACATGAGGCACTTTACTATCATCCTGGCGATGCTCGCGACAGTGTTGCAGGTCCGCGCCGCCACACCGGGTATAGTCACTCTCGGAGAAATGCAGTCAAAAAACCAATGGTTCAAGGCACATCTCCTTGAACCGGAATTTACCGATTTGAAGATTAAATCATCTAAAGCCCCCGTAACGCCCAAACCCGGCCTGGATGTTTATGCCAATAACGACCCTGTCTTTCCGAACAGCCGGGGTAATCAACCTCTGAAGATAGGAGAAAAAACCTATTCCCGCGGACTCTATTGTCACGCTGTCAGCAGGATCGTTGTCACCCTGCCCGGACCGGCCAAGCGCTTCTCCGCAGAGGTCGGCCTGGATCATAACGAGGATACCCTCCGGGGACGCGGCAGTGTTGTCTTTTCTGTCATTGTTAACGACCAAATTGCCTTCAAGTCCGACATCATGACCGTCAAAACGCCGCCGCTTCCTGTTGATGTTGACCTCAAGGGCGTTACCTCCTTCATCCTAAAAATAGGAGATGCCGGCGACGGTATCGGCTGGGACCAGTCAAACTGGGCCGATGCAAAGGTTGTCCTCGAAAACGGAGCCGAGTTATGGCTGGGCGATATGGAGATTCGAGACAAGCGCCACGAAGCACGGCTCTCGCCGATTGACCGTTCGAGCACACTTCCATTTGCCTTCTTGTATGACGGTGCTGCCTCGGATGCTGTCCTTCACGCGTCTAACAGCCGGATGGAAACCACGCGCCTTGATGCAAACCGCACCCGCTACACCCGCACATGGAAGCAACCGGACGGCAACCTCGAGGTTCGTTGTGTCGCCGTCGATTATGCCGACTTTCCAGCAGTCGAATGGATCTTGTATTTCAAAAACGTCGGATCAGCCGACACACCCATAATAAGCAATGTCCAGGCTCTCGACACCTCGCTCGAACGCGGAGCAGAAGGTGACTTCATCCTCCACGCATGGAGAGGAGATACCTGTTCGCCGGTTCTTTACCAGCCGCTGAGCGAGACTATACCACCCAAATCCAGCAGAAGCTTTGCTCCAAGCGATGGTCGTGGGACAAACCATGCGTTTCCGTATTACAAAGTTGAGATGCCCGGAGGCGGAATTCTTCTTGCGGTGGGCTGGCCCGGCCAGTGGGCATCATCATTCACAAACGACGATGGACGCAAACTGCGGATCATAGCGGGACAGGAATTGACACATCTCTCATTAAAGCCTGGCGAACAAATCCGGACCCCGCTCATCGCAATCCTCTTCTGGAAGGGTGATGACACGGTCCGTGCTCAGAACCTCTGGCGTCAATGGATGTGGGCGCACAACGTACCGCGCACCGGAGACGGCAAGCTGCCGCCACCCATACTATTCGGCAATACTTCCGGCCAGTTCAACGAGATGATCAACGCCAACGAGGAAAACCAGAAGTACTTCATCGACCGCTATGTCGAGGAAAAGATTGGTATTGATTTCTGGTGGATGGACGCCGGCTGGTATCCATGCCAGGGCCACTGGCCGAACACTGGAACATGGGAACCTGACACCACACGTTTTCCAAACGGCTTAAGGGCGATTTCCGACCATGCGATGTCCAGGGGCATAAAGACGCTCGTCTGGTTCGAGCCCGAACGCGTCGGAGGTGGCTGGCTTGGCCGAAACCACCCGGAATGGCGTATCGGCCCGCTGCTGAACCTCGGGCATCCACAATGCTGGAACTGGCTCGTAAACCACATAGACGGCCAGCTCAGGAGTCAGGGGATTCACCTCTACCGTCAGGATTTCAACATGAGCCCACTAAGCTTCTGGCGAGGAAACGATACACCCGACCGCCAGGGAATTACAGAAAACTTCCACGTCCAGGGGTATCTGGCCTATTGGGATGAGCTTAGGAGGCGACATTCACAACTAATCATTGATAGTTGTGCCTCCGGTGGACGCCGCAATGATCTCGAAACAATGCGGCGGGCCGTACCGCTCCACCCCACAGATTACAACTATGCAGACCTGGTGGCCAAGCAGGCCTTTCACCACAGCCTGTCACAATGGATTCCCTACTACGGCTCAAACACCGTACCCATAGACACCGTCGACCCCTACGCCATTCGCAGCGGACATGCACTCGGAATGGTATTCGGCTACGATATGCGCCGAACTGACCTCGACTACGTCCTACTCCGCAAACTCGCCAACCAATGGCGCAACATCATCGAATGCTTCTATGGAGATTTCTATCCCGTCCTGCCCTATAGCCTCAGCGACGACAACTGGATCGCCTGGCAGTTCCATCGCCCCGACCGCAACGAAGGCGTCGTTCAGGCCTTCCGCCGACCCAAAAGCACTGAATCCACCAGAACTCTCCGCCTCGGCGGCCTGGACCTTGCCTCTCTGTATCATCTTAACAACTTCGACAAAGACAAACCGGTAACGATCTCTGGCCGTGAGCTGCTCGAAAAAGGCCTGCCTGTGGATGTCCCCGCAAAGCCTGGCGCTGTGGTCATCCATTACACAACGGCAAAATTGAAATAGAATATGTCGATCTGCAATCTGCAATCTGGAC
>JAOUFU010000119.1 GCA_029858035.1 Phycisphaerae bacterium | reverse complement strand
TTGTGCATACGCTAATCCTGAGCACAATTGCTTTTTGGCCGCCGCATCAATGGACACACCTTATTTTTGGGAGCGCGTTTGTTTTGTGCGGTCTATGCACAGGGTGCTATTTTCCACTGGCTGCCAGGGGACTTGCCAATTCCGGGTTTGAGGCGGGGCAGGCCGGCAGTAAGCTCGAAATGGCCGATCATATTGGCGCTTCAGTCGGCGGATTGTTAACAAGTCTTATACTTGTTCCGGTGCTTGGGACAAAGCTGGCAATACTTGTCTTTATATTGTTTATTCTGGCCAATACCCCGGCTGCCGTACTGAGGATATACAAACCGGAAAAAATCTGTTCTTTAGACACAATCATTTTTAGGCTACGCAGGTTAGGCTACATCCTGTTTGGTGTCGGAGTAGGCATCGTACTGTGCTCGAACCTGCTTGCTGAGGCTGGTGCGAAGCTGAGGCCATCATTACCACAGGATGCAGCTCAGGCGCTTGCCGGCGAGCTGAGCATTGAGCAGGAATCAACTGTTGGTGGTGATAGTGCTCGCAAAATCAATTATTTCAGGGTTTGCGACGCCAACGATAAACTGACTGGATACGTCTTTAGCTCTGAAGATCTGGCACCCGAAGTTCGTGGTTTTGGCGGGAAGATGAATCTTGGTATCCATGTAGATCAAACCGGCAGACTGATTAACTTCCATATAATAAAGTCCAACGAAACACCAGCATACCTTGACCTCCTTAGCCATCCGGATGCAAATGACCTGACCTGGTATGCCGATCTCAAAGGACGCAAGCTTTTCCAGCTTCAGCCTTTTGCGGATGTCCACTCGGTAACCGGAGCCACCGTCAGCTCCGAAGCCATTCTTTCGGCACTTCAAACTTCGGCCCACAGGTTCGCCGGCCAAGTTCTCGGCCATACTCTTGAACCTGAACTAAAAGAAAAAACACATCTGGCCAACCTGACAGACACCCACGGGATATATTTGATTGGCGCTTTCGCACTTGCTTTGATTGTAATCTACCGAGGAGGATTTTGGAGCAGATTGGCAGTTCTTTGCCTTAATCTTGTGGTCGGCGGAATCATTTTGAACACTCAGTATTCCAGCGAACAAATAGCGAGCATACTGTCTTTGCAGGCCCCTGCCGTGGGATTGTCGGGAGCATTTCTGCTGGTGACAGGAATACCAATTTTGGTAATATTTTTCGGCAACCTCTATTGTGGTTACATCTGTCCATTCGGAGCCGTACAGGAATTGCTTGGGTATGTTGTGCCTGAAAGATTCAAGCACCCTATATCTGTGGAGTCGATGCAAAAAGCGAGATTTGTCAAATATGGGGTCCTTTTAGTTGTCATAATTGTCTTCTTTTCTTCGCGAAACCGAACGACTCTGGCAGCAGATCCCCTCATCTCAATTTTCAATTTTCAATTTTGGCGATTATCAATATTTGGGCCCCTATTACTAATTGTAACGATAGCTCTGGTAGGCTCGGTTTTTTATACTCGCTTCTGGTGTCGATATCTTTGCCCGGTTGGAGCTTTTCTGTCACTTTTTAACAAGGTGGTCATACTAAAGCGATACGTACCGGTAAAAAAGTTCGGCAGGTGCGAGTTCGGCATTACCGGCAAAGACCAAATGGACTGTATTTATTGTGACCGGTGTCGTTACCAGGCAAAGCCGGCTGTAAAAAAAGAACATTTGCCGAGTCCCTATAACGCGCCGGCAAGGGCGGTGTCCCGATATTTTGTAGTGGGCGTACTTATAGCAGCAATACTTGTATCGACGGTTTCCGTAAGCAGGTTTTCGCAGGTCATTGGCGCCGGTATCGGCAAATCTGCAGGGACAAAATCCGCGGGTGGTGAGCCTCGAGATGTCGATTTGCAGCGTGTCCGCACAATGATTGAGCAGAACAGGCTTTCCGATCGTGAAGCTGAATTCTATAAGAAAGTCGAGTAGTGCTGGTCCGGAGGACTGCCAAAAGGGTAATCAACGATTTAACTAATTAACCAATACTTGCCGAGAATTGAAGATTAATATTCGCAAGCCCATACTCGTAATAATGCGTTTGGAGAATCACGCTCCTGCCGGGGTAAAATTCTTAATCACCTGCACCTGAGTTACTCCCACGCTTGTCTATACAAACAGAGGTGGGAGCACAAGCGGCAGAGTTTAAATTTGTCTGGTAAGATTTTATAGCTCGTGACAGTCCGCAGGTCACAGCGGATATGTTTTTTAGCTCCTCGGGAGTTAACTTGTTTTGGGACAGGCGGTAAATCAATATAAAACCCAACGACGAACCGAATCGATACAGGGGGAGCGTAATGGCTGAGATTTTACTGAGCCTAATTAAGTTACCCTCCAGGCCCATTGCAAACATATCATCGAGGGTGCAAAGCTTGTTTGACTTGCATATATTATCCACAAGCTCCGGGTTGAAGCAATTCTCTAAATGCTGCTTTTCAAGAGTAATTGCCTGAACCTGCGTGACAGCAGGTACAAGCGGCTGGTCACTTTCGGACACATACAATCCGAAGTTGTTTTGCTGAAGTGGAATTCCATTTCGCGATTCTTTGCGAAATGAGACTCCCGGCAAAAAGAAGGCGACATTTGAATCGGAGATTTCCTCTTTGATAAGTTTGCCGGCGGTATGTAAAAGACTGCTCAAGTCGTTTGTCCCGAGAATTACCTCGTAAAAATTCGCTGTGAAATTGATAGTATTTAGTCTTTTGATAAAGTCCCCCTGGGCCGAGATGAAATCATTGCACAATATATCTGTTTTTTGGGCCTGCTTTTTGCGTTCTTTGTTTAGCTTACGAATAAGCAGACGTAATCTTCTATGTCGTTCTTTATGTTCCACAAAACGCCCTTCCTGGGTCCCCAAACGCATTATTTCGCTTTTGGAGAAACCCTTTCAACAACTAAATTTGGAATGGTCTCCGGATTTAGATTCGGCTTTGTTGGCGGCCGGCTTTAAGAACAACAGATTCTAAGGAAGATTATAAGAGGCAGCCCTATAAATAATCAGTTATCAGGTCCATGGTGGTTAAGGCTGGATATCGACAAAAGTGCGTCCTGACTTATTGGGAACAACATGTCTGCATTCTCGGACTTACTACTGGAAAGGATTCGGCGCCTTTGGCATTCTTCTTTCCGCCATCATCATTTATGGGGCAACATTATCGTCACGGTGGTTCCTCTTCCTACCCGACTTATTATTCTAAGACTTCCTTTGTTTAACCGGATAACCCGTTGAGCGTAGGCAAGCCCCATTCCCTGTTTTCGACCTGCAGGCTTGGCGGAAAAGAATGGCTGGGTTGCTTTTTCGAGGGTTTCCGCGTCCATCCCGCAGCCGAGGTCGCTGATTTGCAACTTCACAAAGTTTCCGGATTCGGCGGCAACGGCTGTAACCTTTACGGGGCCGAGACTGCCGGTATAGGATTCAATGGCGTTGGAAAAGACATTTGCAATCGCTGATACAATCTGGGCCGAATCTACAAAAACGCTCTTGATATCCCCGGCAACCTCGATTTGGACGTTGAAATGTTCTACGCCCGTCTTTTGGCTGGTTAATTGTACCGCTTCATCAAGTATCTGTTTGACATTTGTCTCAACCGGCCTGGGTTCCTGCGGCATGGCAAAACTCATCAGCTCCTCGATAATCCGGGATATTTTGCCGGCGTTATCCTGGATCTGTTTCAGGAGCTGCTTTTTTCCCAGCTCAGTCTCGGTCTCGTTGAGTAATTGTGCCCGGCCTGATATGACCGAAAGGGGATTATTTAGTTCGTGCGCTGCTCCGGCGGCCATCTCAACTAAAGCATTCAGGGAACTCTCTGTGGTAATCTTTGGCTGTGTGTCTTTGGGCTTTGCAAGATGCTGTGCAAATTGCTCGGCAAAACACTGTTGTTTGGCGGCAGAACAAGCCACATCTAAAATAGAACCGGCAATCGAAGTAGCTATCCTGAATTTTTCCTGGAACAGCTCGATATCTGCCGGATACCGAAGTTCAAAAGCAATCGCTCCGATTGCTTTGCCGCCGGAGAGTAGAGGCATCAACTTTGTCTGGTTCAAGTCAAAGTCGACATCTAATTGTTCAAACAGCCAACCAGCATAATCGTGAGCATCCAAAATTGCAAAGTCGCGTGCTATCACTTCCGGTACGGCGGGTATTTCGGCAGGAGCATTCAAGTAAACCAGCTTTGTTTGCGAGAGGTTTTCTACAACAACAGCTTCGAGAGATTGCGAGTTGGCCTGAGGGATTAAATACAAACAAACCATACCTGTTTGATAAAACTTTTGCCAACGAACAGCGAAATTTTCTGCTATATCGACAGCTCCGGCAGACGAATTTATACTGAGCAGAAATTCTTTAATAAAATCGAAACTGCTCGAAGCACTTTGCAATTGTCGATTTTCAAGAGACAATTCTGTGTGCTCACGAGCCAATCGAGCAGCAGCAGTGTGAACAACGTCACAATAGGTCGCCGTGGCGTTTGGCAAATCCAGGCCTAAGACTTCGGATTTCTGCCTGACTGTCTCGGGCAGCTTTTGGCGGATTTGTTCCAGTTGGTCGAAGTTTATTGCAAGCGATTGGGCGATTTGCTCTGCCGGCTCGGGTGAATCGAAACTGCCGGACCGGCCGATACCGGATTGGCGTGCTATAGAGTCAGCTAACTGCACAACCTGGGCAATTCTTGCTTCAGGCATACTTTGAGAAATCCTCACGACATCACTGTGATGAAGCCAGATGGCAAGGGTAATTTGATTTGGCAGTTGCCACTTTTGAGCCAGACGCTTACCAAGAATTGTGTGATCCAAGCCAAGGTGTTTTTGCTCGATAGTACAAGCGCCGGCCCCTGTTGATTTTGCTTCTTCGACAATACGTGCAAAACTCTTCGGCATTGCCTCTCCGAGCGCAAGTTTTCCGATATCGTGAAGCAAGCCGGCACAGTGAGCCAACTGGGGATTCATGCGAGGTGATATGATTTCCGCGATATCTTTAGCACAACAGGCAACTGCAAGGGCATGAAGTGCCAGCTCTTTCCTAAGCTGAATTCTGTTGTCGCTTGAGTCGAAAGCCCCAAAAACCTTAACAGAGAAAAAAACGTCTCGAATAAAGTGTGCGGGCAGCTTGTCAAGTGCCTGACGTAGCGAAAACTTTTCGCCAGACAAGCTTGAATCCTTCTGGTGGATGAGCGAAAGAGTCTTTGCGGTAAGGGCCGGATCTAATTCGATAATATCAGCTACGTCGGAGGGTAAGAATTGGGATTGTAAGAGCTTGGAAAAAAACTTTACTGCGACTGAGGGCAAGGTCGAAAGAGAATCGAGCCGACGAATAACAAGCTCTACCTGGTGAGCAGACGCTGGGTCAACTTTTTCATCCGGCATTGAGTTATATCCTCGTACTTAATGATTAGTATTTGTTCTTTGGTTTCAACCGGGGTGTGTTATTACAACCGAAGCAATCCATTCATTAACAATTATTCACTAATCTATTTCATCTGTAAAACAGCAGCGATTTTGTCGGTCAGTTCCGTTATGTTAAATGGTTTTTTTATGAAATCTTCGGCACCGGATTTTAAGAGCTGGTCGATCTCATCCTGTTTTACAACCCCGCTCACGATAATAATTTTGATGTTTCCAAATTCCGGATTTTCTCGTATCGTCTGGCAAACGATATTTCCATTGACGTCGGGCAACATATAGTCAAGCAATATCAGGTCAGGTCGGAACCGCTGTGTCGATATCCCCGCCTCATAGCCGCTGGATGCTGTTTTGATTTCGAATCTTCCATCTCGGACGAGAACGTCCACAATAAGCTCGACGATTTCGGCATCGTCATCAACGACAAGGATTTTCTTTTTTCCAGACTCGAGGTTATCGAGTGGAATATCGTTTTCCTTCATAAATTTGACAAGATTCTGGCGGGGAATTCTCCGGAATTTTGAGCCGGGAATACGAAATCCTTCCAGTCTACCGGAATCAAAACATCGGATGATTGTCTGCTGGCTCACCTTGCAAACTTCGGCGGCCTCACCGGTTGTAAATAAATCCTTCATCTTGTCTATTCCCCTTCCTCAACCAAATTCTTTAGGCATACTGGCTGTCCAAATTACCTTATTATCCTAATTTAACTGTCAGGCCTTGCGTTTGTCAAGGATAAAAATGTAAAAAAACAGAGTTTTACCTATGAAAGGCCAACTTTTATCAGACTTTATGTGGAATACTGAGGATTCCAGAGGGATTTTACCGCTTTTGATCCCTTAGGGCTAAGCGGAGGAAAAAGTCGACGAAAGAACAAATATCAAGAAAATCTTCCCGCCGCCTTATGCAATGGACAAACTGATTTCGCTTTTTTCACCTTCGGCCTTCATTAGAGTGAAAGGACCAAAGGCGAAGAAACTCAAGAAACGAATAAATAAGAAATTGAAACGAAAGGCCCTGTTTCACAGGATTGCTGTTAACTTTGCTGCACACCGGGATATCAATCATGCCCGCATTATGAGAAGCAAAAAGCACAAAAAGCTCTACATAATGATTCCGTCAGCCCTCTGATGCTATGACTTGCATGCAAATCCTACGCTTGTTCGAGGTGTCTCTATAGAGCTTGACACATACTGATGTATTGTAACTTTCTCTTAATATTCTTGCAATATTACCCAGTTAGATGTAAAGTATGGAAAAATATATCAGAACGCTTTTACCGAAGATAGTTTCCGAAACCACAGCTAAATAATTGGTAACATAGTTATAATACAAACTACAACTTTGTTGCAGCCAAGCTTGTAGCAATAAAGAATAAAAGCCTAAAAAACAAATTCGAGTGTAAATTCTGACAAATAGTGATGCCAACGTAGCTCAACGGTAGAGCTCTGGTTTTGTAAACCAGTGGTTGTCGGTTCGAATCCGACCGTTGGCTTTTAAAGCCGCATTGTTACCCATCTAAAGGTACTCTTTTCCATCCTTCCGCGCCAAGCGCAGCGCCAAGTCACTTCTGCCGTTTGTGCCTGTTGCTGCAGTTTCATCCCCTTCCTCAACCGGCGATCCTAAATCCGTCAAACCACGTATAAGGAAGCAATGATATCCCAAGAATGCAAGTTAACAATCATGTTAAACAGCGTTTTTTTCAATTTGAGGTTGACAGAAACTCATTCATGTGCTGAAATTCACGTTAGCGCAGCATACCGGCTCGCGCCCAAGAGAACTTCACAGGTACATTACCAATGAGGCCAAGATGACCGGTCCGCAGAAACCTGATATTGAGAAACCCGGCAGAACCGGAAAATCCTGAGCGGCATAAATGATGAACTCAAAACCAGAAGGAAAAAGAGGCTGAAGTCATGAAGGATACTATAACCGAACAGATCCTGAGGGGACATTTATTAGAGGGCGATCTCAAGGAAGGGCGTGAAATCGGCTTGGCTATAGACCAGACGCTGACCCAGGATGCTACCGGAACCATGGTGTATCTGGAGTTTGAATCTCTGGGAATCGACACCGTGAAACCCGCGGTAGTGGTCAGCTACGTTGATCACAACATCATTCAAACGGACTCGCGAAATGCCGATGATCACCGGTTTCTTCAGTCTTGTGCTGCGAAGTACGGTTCCGTTTTTTCGCCTCCCGGCAACGGGGTATGCCATCATATCCACCGTCAGCGATTCGGTGTGCCCGGACAGACTCTGCTGGGGTCAGATAGTCATACGACAACCGGCGGCTGCCTAAGTATGCTTGCCATGGGTGCGGGGGGCGTCGAGGTCGCTATGGCCATGGCGGGTCATCCGTATTATATCGAGACGCCGAAGGTCTGGGGGATCCACGTCGAGGGTCAATTCCAGCCGTTTGTGTCCGGCAAGGACTTGATCCTCGAGTTGCTCCGACGATACTCCTGCAAGGCCGGTACGGGCAAGATCATGGAGTTCTACGGACCGGGTGTCGGGAATATGGATATGAGCGCGCGGGCCACGATTGCAAACATGTCCGTTGACATGGGCTTCACGGCCACGGTCTTTCCCTCCGACGAAGTCACGAGGCAGTTTTTGGCAAGAAACGGTCGTGAGAACGCTTGGCGAGAGTTGAAAACCGGACACGATCCCGAGTTCAACGAACTGACGCAGATAAATTTGGGCCAGATTGAGCCCATGGTCGCATGTCCGTCGAATCCTGACAATGTGAAAAAGGTCTCTGAGCTTGCCGATGTTGAGGTTCAGCAGATCATCATCGGCTCCTGTTGTAACGGGAGTTATCGGGATTTCATGATTGCCGCCAAAATCGTTGAAGGAAAAATCCGACACCCGAACGTTAGTTTCGAAATCAATTCGGGAAGCCGACAGACACTCGACAATGTGCTGGCGGCGGGAGGCATCACAGCCCTCGTCGAAGCCGGGGCGCGCATTCATGAATCCGGTTGCCTCGGTTGTATTGGTATGGGTCAGGCACCAGCTACGGGAACAGTCTCCTTGCGAACTTTCCCGCGAAACTTCAAAGGTCGCAGCGGTGCAAAGGATGACCAGGTCTATCTGTGTTCCCCGGAAACGGCGGCGGCCTCCGCCCTGACAGGCCGGATTACCGACCCGCGCACTCTGGTGGAGATGCCTGAGATCCCGTATCCCGAAAGATTCAAGTACAAAAGCGACTGGTTTATACAGCCTCCGGAAGACCGCTCCGCAATCGAGATAATCCGCGGCCCCAACATCCAACCACTGCCTGAGTTTACCGCCTTAGAGGATACGCTGGAGGGAACGGTTCTAATCAAAGTCGGCGACAATATCAGTACTGACATCATCATGCCGGCCGGCAATAGAGTATTACCTTACCGGAGCAATATTCCGGCAATCAGTGAGTTTGTGTTCGAGGTTGTTGGCGTTGAGTTCCCAGCCCGTGCGAAGGAAAAGGGAGGCGGATTCGTGGTCGGGGGAGAAAATTACGGCCAAGGCTCCTCTCGAGAGCATGCAGCGCTGGCGCCGAGGTATTTAGGTGTGCGGGCCAAAATCGTAAAGAGTTTCGCCCGAATTCACAAGGCCAACCTGGTCAACTTCGGAATTCTGCCTCTGTGCTTCGTTGATCCCGCCGACTACGAATCAATCAAGCAGGACGACATGATCTCCATTCCCGGGGCCAAGACCGCAGTTGTGGAGGGTGCCTCCGAAATCCCAATATTAGTCAACGGCAGGGAAGTAATGACACACCTTGAGGTTTCAGATCGCCAACGCCGGATTCTCGTGGCGGGCGGAATTCTCAACTTAGCCAAACAACATGGGTAGCCGCTGAGCATAATGAGAATATGATGAGCAGCGAATTGAAACATGAATTCGACGCCGTGATTATGGGCTCGGGAGGTTTGGGTTCTATAAGTGCAGAATAAGTCGTTAGAAGTGGCCAAAGGTTCGGCCGCAACATTTCTGGAGAAGCTTACGGAAAATAAAAACAATAAATTGGATGATGCAATTCGTTAAAAAATATGTAAAATGAGCTATTCTGACCCAGACTTAATTTATGGAGAAAAATATGGAATACACCTGTGAAGATATAGCCAAGATGATCGACCATTCGTTATTGCGGCCCGAGCTTACGGACGAGGACATCGTTAAAGGTTTTGAGACGGCGAAAAAATATAATGTCGCAACTGTTTGTTGCTGGCCTTCATCGGTTGCCCTGGCCAAAAAGCACCTCAAAGGAACGGACGTAAAAGTTACAACTGTGGTCGGTTTTCCTAATGGCTATAACAAAACAGAAACTAAAGTCTTTGAGGCTGAACAAGCTATAAAGGACGGCGCGGTTGAACTGGATATGGTTATTAACATTGGGAAACTTTTGAGCAGGGACTTTGATTATGTAAAGGGCGATATAAAGGCCGTCGCAAATGTGGCACATCGCGAGAAAGTTCTGCTAAAGGTTATTTTAGAAAACCATTATCTTACCGATGAGCTTATCGAGATTGGCTGTAAGCTTGCTGAAGAAGCCGGCGCCGATTTCGTAAAAACCTCAACCGGTTTCGCTGCGAGTGGCGCAACCATCGAAGATTTACAGCTTATGCGGAGAAGTGTTTCCGACAAGGTTCAGATAAAAGCAGCCGGCGGTGTGCGCGACTTGGAGATGGCTTTGAAAGTCAGAGAGGTCGGCTGTACGAGATTCGGAGCAACAAGAACAGAAACTATCATGGAAGAATGTTATAAAAGAAGTGGTGAAAAGTAGATAACCACCCGGCTAAAAGGCATTGTCAACCGGGAACAGCAATAAAAAGGACATGTATTGTTCGAGGTAAAAAATCATGAGAAATAAACACTAT
>JAOUFU010000644.1 GCA_029858035.1 Phycisphaerae bacterium | reverse complement strand
TTTGGCGAAGGCCCTACAAGCAACACAGGCGGCGGTTTCAGCGAAAATAGAGACAAGCCATACACATCCCAGGATATCCGTTTCACACAAAGCAAAGACGGCAAGACCATTTACGTTATCTTCCTGGGCCGGCCGGAAAAAGAAGTAACGATTCGTTCCATGAAAGTGGATGCCCCCAATACCAACGCCCGCATTGAGCTGCTCGGCGGCGGCAAAGTAACATACAAAGTCAACGCCCAAAAGCAACTTATTATCCAACCGCCTGCCCAACGCTCCGGCGAACACGCTTTCGTATTCAAAATGACCGGCTTTGACATCTCTTTGCAAAACTCGGTGAGGTTTGAACAGCCCGAAGCAATCCGGCTTGAACCCGATAAAGCTACCCTGGAAGGGAAAAACATTCAGACTCAGACCAATGAAGGCCGATTAAATATCGGCTTTTGGGACAACCCGAATGAACGAATCCATTGGCTCGTCAATATTCCCGAATCCGGCGACTATATAGTACGCGGTGAGTTCTCTTCAGCCACTGGCACAAGCAGTCTGAAAGTAAGCGCAGCGGAACAAACACGCTCGGCCGAAGTGCCCAAAACAAACGGCTGGTTCAAACCACAGTTCGTGTCCTTCGGAACGTTTTACTTCGCCAAAGCCGGCGTCTATCACCTAGTGCTTCAGCCTTCCGACCCGGCTCACTGGCGAGCGGTCAATGTCTATCAACTGCAACTGGCACAGAAGTAATCTTGTTATTAATTTGGAGGATTATTATGAAAACCATCAAAAGCATCTTTTACTTGATCCTTGCTTTGCTTATCACAGCGATTCAGAATCCGGCGAGTGCAGAAAACTCTATGAGCATCTCGACGGGGGAAAACGCGGTCTCGGTTAACGCTGGCTCCCAACTCCTGCTGCGCTACCCTTACAACAACGTGCCGTTCAAGCCCTATGTCCAGCAGCTATTCTCGCCGGCTGGCGTCAATATTCTGCGCGATGCTCCTGCTGACCACCTCCATCATCACGCATTGATGTTCGCCGTCAAAGTAGATGGAGTCAATTTCTGGGAAGAAACACCAACTGCCGGCAAGCAACTGCACAAGTCCTTTACTGACGTAAAAACCGACACGAAAACTGATGTGGAAAATGACAAAAGCCTCGATATGCGGAACGCTGGCTTCACAGAACTCATCGACTGGACCAATCCAAAACGGGAGCTGTTACTCAAAGAGCGCCGCACAATTGATGTCTGCCAGGGGACCGACCTCGGCGCAACGCTTTTGACCTGGCAGTCCAGGTTCGAACTACCCGAGGGAACCGAATCTGCAACCCTTACCGGCTCCCATTACCACGGCCTGGGTATGCGCTTTCTAAAATCGATGGATGTTGGCGGCCGCTTCATTAATGCCGACAATAAGACTGGCACTGTCTTTAGGGGTGAAGAACGGCTCCTCCGCTCAACATGGTGTGCCTACACCGCGAATGCCGATGGCAAACCCGTTACCATCGCAATGTTCGACCATCCGCAGAATCCCCGCTATCCCGCCACGTGGTTTACTATGACCGCGCCATTCGCATACCTGTCGGCTACAATGAATTTGCACGTCGAACCGATCAAAGTAGCAGCAGGCAAACCATTGGTATTGCGATATGCCGTAGCCGTCTGGGACGGCAAGGTTGAAAACGACAGGATTGACAAACTGTATCAACACTGGACCTCTAAATAAAACTAAACGCCGAATAATAATATTTCAAACCTTGATTAAAAATTTATGGAGAAAAACATGTCTGACAAGAAACAACAATCGGATAAAAACAATACCCTCTCTCGACGCCGCTTCATCCGTCGGGCCGGCGCCGCTGCGGCTGCATTCACTGCTTTCGGAACAAATTCGCAACATTTCGCCGGTAACGTGCTCGGAGCCAACGACCGTATAAGTGTAGGCTTTATCGGCTGTGGAGGCCGAAGCCAGGCCCACCTTCAGACCGTGCATTATCTTAAAACACAGAAAGCTGCCAATATAGATATCGTCGCCGCCTGTGATGTTTACAAACCACGCATGCAGAAAGTCGTCGAAGGCTACAAGGCCAAAGGATATATGGACCATCACGAGTTACTTGCCGATCCGAATGTAGATGTTGTGTGTATCTCCACACCGGACCATATTCACGGTTACCAGGCCATCGATGCCGTCAAAGCCGGCAAGGACGTTTACTGCGAAAAACCCGTAACACATTGGCGCCAGTTTGAACTTACTAAACGCCTTGCTGCAGAAGTAAAGAAGTCCGGCCGGGTATTCCAGCTCGGCACCCAGGGAATGTCCGACCCTGCCTGGCACCAGATAAAGAAGCTGATTCAGGATGGTCTCATCGGCCAGCCCGTCCACGTTGAGTGTGGCTATTTCCGCGTCGGTGACTGGGGCGAGGCGGGTATGCCCATCGACGACCAGAACGCAAAACCGGGCTCCGAACTGGACTGGCAGGCCTT
>JAOUFU010000643.1 GCA_029858035.1 Phycisphaerae bacterium | reverse complement strand
AAAGCACAAGCTAAAAAGCCCTCGGATTTTGTCGAATCGTCCGGGTCTTGGAGAACAATTATGAAAAGTCCAATTACAAAATTAGCCGCCGTTGCGGCCGTAATCATCGTGGTACTAATAGGTCTGGAATGGTCCGGCGGGCCGGATATGGCAACTGTTGCTTGGGGTGAGGTCGCAAAAAAAGTTGAACAGATCGAGTCGTTTATTTTTCAACATCAGATAAGTGTAACTAATGTTGCTGACGGTACTGTTATCCAGGAAGCGGAAACAACCACGTATGTCTCTTCGGAGTTTGGATTAAGACAGGATGCATACATGAATGGCCGGATAATTGGGATTTCTTATATACCACTGGAAGGGACGGTTGTTACACAGGTTATGCCGGATATGAAAAAATACAGAAGGGTTTTAACATCAGAAGAGTATATGAAAAAAATCCATTACCAGGCCAATCCGAAGGGGATGATAAAGGAATTCATGTCATTTGAGCATACTGAACTTGGTCGAAAAATAATCGATGGTGTTGAGGTTGAGGGTATTGAGGTGAACGACCCCAATTTTTTGACCAATGTTTTTGAAAGCACCGTTGGAATTCTTTGGGTTGATGTGAAGACAAATTTGCCCGTAAGGACCGAGATTAGGGGAATCACCGGTAACGGTTTTATTGAAACAAAAATAGTTGCTTATGACTTCGATTGGGATGCTGAGCCTGAGCCCGGCGTTTTCGAGTCGAATATTCCTGATGATTACACATTGTTGGAGAAATAACACTGGGAAAATAAAAATTAGCCAGGGCCGGGCTGTTCCGCCCGGCCCTTTCAGTGCGCCGTGATTCTTAATGGCATTAAGAGAAGTTTGTCATTCTGAACGGGGCCGAGGGAGCTATTAAAATAGCCCGTGAAGCGGCTCCATAGTTTAGTTTTGCATTTTGCTTTTTAACTTTTAATTTTCTTACAGTCCCCAAGCTTTTGCGAAGGCGCGGAAGCTGCGGTCGTATGTTCTATCGACGTTATCCGATAAGCAGCTTATGTATGATCCAACAATGGCACGCCGAGAAAATCAGCAAAGCCGGTGGCATCATCTTGAATTTGGGAGTAATTTTGGCTGGCCAAGATATTTATTCGTTTGTTGCCAGAATTTTTCAACACGACGTTAATTTCATACACAGTTATTTCTCTTGAGGATTGTCCTGAAGTGATTGTACCTAAGACTGAGCATACTTGGACAGCAGCTATATCTGAAATAGCACATAGCAATTTGCCCTTGCTGGGACTATTTATGAAACCTTTGTATGAAACTATGTCATTCATTTTATCTACAATGATGTGTCTGGTTCGCCATGAGTAAATTGCGAATCCGGCACCGAGGGCGAAAAAAGCTAAGCCCAAAGTCACAAGAAATATTTTTCCGCCTATTGATGGCTCTTCTCCATTATCTCCAGAACAAAGTGCCGCTATTAATCCCATTAACATCAATCCCGCAAGGCTAAATCCCACAATAATGTTGTTCCAATTTCTACTAAACGAAACCGAATTGGTAGAAAGAAGACGAAAACTTCTCTTTTTATCCTGTGCATCTCCGCCGCCGGTTAATGCATCTGTTGATACATTTATTACTTGGCCATCTGATAATTCTATTTCTTCAAGGGTTTCATCGCAAAAAGGTTGTTTTAGGAACTCTATCAGCATCTCATAAGCTGGCGTTAATAGAGATTTTTTTGAGGCCGCTGCAAGTATAAACTCCAAATTTGGTGTTTTGTTGTTTAAGAGAGAAAGGAGAGTGTAGCCAGGTTTCATAGCCTTGTTAGCATGAGAATTGTGGCAACGGTATATTCTGACCCGAATTTGTTCCGTGGAAACTGTGAGACTGTTTGTAAAGGGGAAGAAACCGGAGCGGATGTTTATAGTAGAGTTCCAATTGTTCAGTGTAATTTTTTCAGCTGTCAAGAGAATACGTAGGCCCGGATAACCAAATAGTGTCCCCAAGCCTAAACCGGATAAGAGGAAGAAAAAGCCTCGGATACTTATCTCAAAGAGGTAATATGCTCCGAAATAACAAAAGCCGCTGAAAGCAAGCAGGAATAAAGCCATAATCCATCGGTCCCAAAACCACTTCAAAATGAGTTTATCCGGATATTGCTTGATCGAAATACTTTTTCTTCGCATGGACCCAAAAAAAGGACTTTTTGTGCGTGACTTCTCTGAGAGGTGATTCCACTCATTACTCTCGAAACCAAATATTGAATCCCGTCCTTCAACTTTTGCTTCGGTAGCAAAGTCTCCAAGGTTTCCACAGCCGAGAAAATCACGTAATGCTTCAAAGGCGGCAAGTGCGTTGGATCGTCTTGTTATGGCGGCTATTATCAGTTCATGTTCTTTCTGGTCTGGTCTTAGCAGCGACATAATAGTCTGGCCGTATTTTAACCGGGTATATTTATGTGGCGTTTTGAATAGATACATTTTGACGGAGAGATTATCGCTT
>JAOUFU010000642.1 GCA_029858035.1 Phycisphaerae bacterium | reverse complement strand
AGAACAAGTGTGACCTGGTGGTAATCGATGAGGTCGGCCCGTTGGAACTCCGCGGCAAGGGGCTTATGCCAGCAGTCGAATTAGCTTTAGCATCAGCAGTGAATCTCCTACTAGTAGTAAGGAGGTCGCTAAAAGAAGCACTTCAGAGGCATTTCCCTCAGTATGAATTTGTGGTCGTCGCTGATTTGACACAATCCCCTTCAAACGTGTCCGACCGCAGTTCGCAGAAGCGGTGAGGTAGCCACCTAGCGGTCACGCACAGAAGGCTGCCGGGCTCAGAAAGCAAAACAGAACGGCAGGAACTTTCTTATGGGGTGTAAGCCCAGTTCCTCTAGTAGTTGACCTTGTCCTTCCCTTTGAGGCCCAGGATTTGTCTTGCCTCGTCGGGTGTAGCTATTTCCCGGTCGAGCTCCCGGGCGATTCTGACTACCTTCTCCACTAGTTCGGCGTTGCTTTTGGCCAATACTCCCTTGCGGACAAAAATATTGTCTTCAAGTCCGACGCGGACATGCCCACCCATCATTATGGCCAGGGTCGCCAGGTTAAACTCGGCGGGATATCCGGCGCCAATTACTGACCATTTGTAGTTCTCCTGCCCGAACAACCGATCGCTGGTCTGCTTCATAAACATGATATTCTCTAGATCAGCCCCGATTGCTCCCAGAATTCCAGTGACATATTGCACCCAGATCGGGAATTTCAGCAGCTTTTTCCTGATGCAGTACTGTATGTTGTACAGGTGCCCTACGTCATATGCCTCGTGTTCGGGTTTGGTATTATTCTCAGTCATGGTCTTGCAGAAGTGCTCGATATCGCCAAAGGTATTACGGAAGATGAAGTCTATGGTTCCGGCGGCGAAATCCTTCTCCCAGGGATACTTGTACTCCGAGTCCTTGTATCGGTCGGTGATCGGGTGGATCGAGAAGTTGATCGAGCCCATGTTGAATGTCGCCAGCTCCGGCTTAAGAGCCGGCACAACCCTTATCCTTTCCGCCGCGGTCATTTCCATGGTCCCACCCGTGGTTACGCAGACTATAACATTGCTTCTTGCCTTGATGAGACTGGCAATCTCCCGGTATACCGCCGGGTCAGTAGTCGGTTTGCCGGTCTGCGGATCTCTGCCATGGACATGCACCGAAGCTGCGCCGGCATCGGCACACCTCACCGCCTCATCGGCGATTTGTTGTGGCGTAAGAGGCAGATAAGGAGTCTGCGTCGGTAGCGTAATGTTACCCGTTAAAGCTGCGGTTATGATAAGTTTCTCCATTCTATGTCTTTCTCCTTACACTGTTGATTATTAACATCATATGTTCTGTCTTAAATCTGTTGTCTGCGGAAGTAATCAATGAGGTGTTTCATAAGCCTTGCTCTGGTGTGCTTTATGCTCTCCGGTGTCCATTCGTCATAAAAACCTTTGCCAGATTTAAACCCAAGCTCACCTCTGCTCACCTTATCCTTCAAGAGTAAGGAGGGGTTGGGAGAAGCCTCTAAATCCCGCAGAACTGTATTGTGAATGGCCAGAGTCAAATCTAGTCCCACCATATCGGCATTCTCAATTGGCCCCAGAACTGGAATCCGGATGCCAAAACTTTGCTTGATAGCATCGTCTACTGTAGCTGCATCAGCAATGCCTTTTTCTACAATTGAGATAGCCTCTCGCCACAGTGCGTGCTGGAGACGGTTTGCGACGAATCCCGGGACATCCTTCAAGCATTTGATGGGATATTTGCCCGCCTTTTTCATGAATTGATAGGTTATTTCCATCGTCTCATCAGAGGTGTCCTTTCCCTTTACCACTTCAACCAGAGGGATAAGGTATGGTGGAAACCAGAAGTGTGTCCCAACAATTCTATCCCGGTTCTTGGCTTTAGATGCTATTGCGGTTATACTGATTACCGATGTATTTGTGGCCAGAATTACATGCCTAGGGCACATCTGATCCAATTGCTTGAATAGGTCTTGTTTTACCTTCAGGTCTTCAGCCACCGATTCGATAATAATTGAGGCCTTCCCCACTGCTTCGTCTATATTTCTCGTTGTTTTTATCCTGCCTACGATCTTCCTTATTTCATCCTCTACGCTAGTCTGCCCTTGCAGTAAGACGGACAGATTCGACTCAATATTTTCAATGGCTTTGTCCAGTGTTTGCTGAGTCCGGGAGTATAGATATACCTGATAGCCCGCCTTGGCAAAATGCAAGGCCAGTCCATGGCCCACCATGCCCGCCCCCAGCAAAGCAACGTGATTGATTCCTTCGGCTTTTATAAGCTGCCCCCTTTCCTACTCACGCAGGAATTGCGATAATTGCTCGACATGGAGAACACTACTAATAGTTAACAACTACCAGCATGCTCACCGGTTTATTGGTCTTATTCAATATCGATCTACCTTCGTTGGGACCGATGTAGACTGAGTCCCACGGACCCAGTGTTATCTCTTCTTTCTCGGTCTTAACGGTGATTTCTCCGTCCAGCACGAAATAGTATT
>JAOUFU010000118.1 GCA_029858035.1 Phycisphaerae bacterium | reverse complement strand
TTATTTCGCCGAATTAGGATCAGGCTCAGGAACAAATGTGTTTGTGGATGATGACAAGACAAATACAGACCAAATCCAGCCTGCAATAGGAATAGACGAAAACGATCAGCCATATCTGGTATGGACCGACAACAGAAACATAAATACGGACATCTATTATGCTGGAAGCACTTCTATAGATTCTACTGCTCTGGCATCGGGCAATATTTCTACTTCCTCAACAGTAACTGTGGGAACTCCGCTTAATTCTATCAATAGTGTAGATGATGTTTCTATCGAAGTTCCGGCAGGATCGTATCCTTTTGATATAGAGGTTACAATCTCTAAAATTACAAACCCACTGGCATTTACTCAGCAATGTTTGGGCGCTTATGATTTTGGCCCGAGTAATTTAGAGTTTAGCCGGCCGGTTACGGTCATAATACCATACAACTTCACAGGTTCCGAGGATGTGGCTTTGGCTTACTGGTACAACTCTCTAACCGATGAGTTCAGTCAACAGGGTATTACAGATGTTGAATCCATAGAAATATCTCCAACCTTGCACGCTCTGCGTTTCAAAACTACCCACTTTACCCCATTTTATATTCTCTTAGTCTCTGCAGGCGCTGGCGCCGCAGGAGGAAGTGGTGGCGGTGGCGGTGGCGGTGGAGGCTGTTCAATGTCTCCCGACAGCCAGGCAAGTGCAGTGGAACTGTTGTTGCCATACATCGGTCTGACTATGGTGATGGTAGTATTGAAACTAAAAGACAGACGCAAAAAGAAAGCACGCAATATTACGTAAAGCCAATGTTAAAATTGCCCGCAGTAGAATAAATTTTCAAGGAAATTCTCTCGTTTATTACAGGCCGATTCTGTAATCTGCGCAGGATTTGAATTTCTGATTTATTTCAAATCACAAATGCAAGGTCAGCCCATTCTTTAATAAGGCAATTCGTTGCCGGATTTAAGGGATTTTTTCAATCTCAGGTTTTATCAGGTTTTGCCAGCCAAAGTATCACACGCAAATTTTGTTGAAAAACCGACAAAAACTGATCTAAAAATGACCCAAACTGACCCAAAACTGACGAAAAATGATAAGAAACTGGCTCAAAACCGACCCAAAATTGACCCAGAGGCTAAAAGCCCAACTCGCCTTTGATGTAATATAGTTTAAAAAATCCTTGATTTCAGCTCATTATGGCTGTTTTTTTAACTAGTCAGGGAACAATCTGCAGCTATAACCTCAGTTCTTGTAAATCTCTGCTTTCACATTTTTTGTTTTGGGCAAGCCTTTTAATTGACTCAAACCTCGGGATTTTCTCATAAGCTTCTACGAAGCAAATCCATGTGAAGCCAGAAACAGGTATTATTTGCTTCAGTTAAACCCGTTAATAGTCGGTACATAAGAAAGTCTGGTTTGTCCGGCAGTTGTACCTCACGTGTAGGTCCAGTCAGAAAAACCGTTATATTCGTTATGTCCGTTATAATGTGCTATTATTCAATGTATAAAAATTAACGAGGTTAACAGGTTTTAAGAGTAACCTTGATTTATGGCCCTTAGGATAAGATCTTTGTAGAACTTATCATCTTTTTTGGTTTTTAGGCCAAAAAGCAACCTCATTTTTGAGATAAAAACCGTATTTTGAACCACTCGTACACGACATTAGAAATTACATATCTTTGACTATTTTCTATTTGAAACTCGTGCCTTATCGTCCTATAATAAAGCCAATAGGATAATATATGCGCATATCTCTACATGGAAGTAAAAATCATCGGTTATGCTTGCCTTCGGCAAAAGTTATTCTCACGATTTATACTTATCGCTGGCGCTGTATTAGCCCGATAATAAATCTAATAGAGAGCCATAAGCGCAAATTTAGCGTGCACAGCATACAGGTGTCGTATATGCAAAAGATAATGTTTGCCTCAGCCGGAATTTATTTCTTAGACTTTATAATGAGAAGTTGCGTAAGAAAGTATCTTCCCGGGAAGCTGGACAATGTATATAGAAAATAAACTAAAGATAATGCACCCAGCATGCAGGTGTCGGCATGGACCTTCGGCTCCGCTATTTGGTATCCTGTCAAAGCGGGTGAATATATCTTTACTTATGGAGACGGCCGCCGTAACGATTGCCGCAATTTTGGCAATTAAGGTCTTTGGCACAAGTTCTATTTTCAAACCGACCTGGTTTGTGGCGCCGGGTATTTTGATAGCTGCCGCCATTGTTCCTACTGAGATTAAAAGACGTGACTTTGCCGGGATCGGTTTCAACAATAAGAAAATCAGTCATTCGCTTGCGCTTCTTGGCTGGGCTTGCATCGCTACTTTTCCAGCTATGTTTTGCGGTATGTGGTTAATGAGATACTGGGGATTAGAATTACCACTGCGGTCGGTGATGCCACCGGCACAGGGCTGGTTTAGCTGGTTACTTTATCAGTTTATGTACGTAGCCGTAGCCGAAGAAGTTTTTTTCAGAGGTTACGTTCAAAATAATATTTTGAGGCTAACAGGGTCAATACAACAAGAGCGACTCAGGCTGCTGCAATGGATAAGTATAATCATATCAGCTGCCTGTTTTGCGGCCGCCCATACTATAGTTCAGGGCGAAATATTATCAGTCCTAACATTTTTGCCCGGCCTGGTTCTCGGCTGGCTGTTTGTCCGAACCAGGTCGCTATTAGCTCCAATTTTGTTTCACGGATTGGCAAATGTCTTCTACTTATTTGTGGCAGCAATGATTGTTTAAATGAAGGAAGAAAGGAACAAAATGTATATTCGGAAGGTCCTGTTTATAAGTAAGTTAGCACTTGCCTTAGTACTGGGTTACGTGGTCATTACAATATTGTTGCCCGAGCATAAAGAAGAGAGATCGACACCAGCTTCGGCACTGGGCGACGGCGCAGTACAGGTAAACCATGTTACAGGCTCGATGGAATTGTCACTTGACGACTACTCTGAAATCATAAAATCAAATCCTTTTGACTCCTCCGGTCAAACGGCAAGCTCAGGTAAATGGTCATCGATGACTTATCAATATTCGGTCTCTGAGGAGTTAGGATTAGCATTATCCGGAACCGTATCCGGGAGCCCGGAAGTTGCAAGAGCAATCATAAAGGACCTTAAAACCGGTGCGCTTGACCTGTACAAGATAGACCAGACAGTGGCGGGCGCTCGTATTGAGAGTATTGAAGAAAATGCAGTGGTCCTGGTCTGCAATGGACAAAGGACTGTATTGAAGCTCAATATAGCACAGTCCGGCAGCAACAATAATACCCAATTATCTCCGTCTCAGAATGTTAACAAAATGAGTAACGTAGCAAAAGCTGCTCTGTCCACCAAAAAGGCAAACACTAACACCCAAACAACAATCGGATATGTGGAGGCAGTATTAAATAATGCGGTTATTGAACCTTATTCCGTTGACGGGCAGGTAGAAGGGCTACAAATCACCGGCCTGGAAAACCTAAGCATAGCAAAGAACATTGGTCTAAAGAACAGGGACGTTATTCGTTCAGTTAATGGGCATCGATTGACTAATAAACAAAAAGCTTACCAGGTTTTCAAAAAAGCAAAGGCACAGCCGGCCATAGATATAGATCTGTTGCGGGATAACAACACTAAAAAGTTGTCATTTTCTATGTAAAAAAGTCCGATATACAGTTTATGAACTAATGTTGAACAGGTGAAATCGATGGAGTCAAAAAAAACAAACATAAACAAGCGAAATCTGCGAACGTTGTTGAACAGCCTTTTCTACTTTGTATGCTTACTTTGCATAAGCTTTGCATCCTGCACACCGGAAGCCAAGACACCTAAGACTACGAAAGTCCATCCACAACAAGAGAATGTTGCACAAAGAACCGAAAGTATGCATCCTAATAAGCTTGATGTAAAGCAAATTGAACTGCCAAAGGCAATGCACGAAAATCCGGCTGAGAAAAAAGAGCTAATGCAGTTAGTCACTCTTCCGAAGCCTGAAACAACCAACAAAACGTTGGAATATACTCCACCCCGCAAGACAATTATTCAGGTGGCTTCAAGAGAGCAAGTTGATTTGCCGGAAGAAATCGCAGCCAGAAGGAAAAGCACCACCACAGCAGAGCATCCATCATCAGAGACAGACGTAAATCTACCTGTACTTGATAAACCCGGCATGGCTGATGAGCTCATATGTGTAAACTTTGACCAGGTTGATATCCGGATGGTACTGAAGACTGTTGGTGATATAACAGGTATTAATTTCGTTCTGGATGATAGTGTCCGCGGCAACGTTACGGTGATGTTCCCCACGAAAATACGTCTTAGCGAGGTTTACAAGGTTTTAGAATCGATTCTTGAAGTCAAAGGATTCGCTGCTGTGCCGGCCGGGAGAAATCTTGTAAAGATAGTCCCGAGAGCTGAGGCCATAAAACGCAACCTGCAGGTTCGCTTTGGCAGTAATCCTTCAGAAATTCCCCGAAATGATACTCTCGTAACCCAGATTATCCCGCTCAATTACGCTAATGCGGCAGAGATTAGCCAGATTATTCAGCCCCTTTTGGCTACAGGCGCACAGATGGCAACCTACTCCAAGACCAATTCGATTGTGATTACAGACACATCATCGAATATCCAACACATCGCCAAAATTATTCAGAATCTTGATGTACAAGAACAAATTACGGTATTTAGCTTAAATTATGCTTCCGCACAGGTCATTAGTGAGCAAATAACCCGTATAATAGAGAATAACAGAGCAGCCTCTTCACCGGTTGGGCGAAACCGCACTACACCTCAGACTGATACAGGTATGAAAATTATACCTGATGTAAGGACGAACTCTCTATATGTCGTTGCCAATGCACAGGATACCAAGACAATCGAGGGATTAATAATGCAGCTTGATGTTGAGCAGCCTGATAGCGCAAACAATGTTCATGTGGTTTACCTCGAAAACGCACAGCCCAAAGAAGTTGCAGAATCACTAACAGCGGTCCTTGCAAATTTGAGAATCACCGGTGCACTGGAAGCAACCCAGCAAGTCCAGGTCACTGCTGATGAGGGTACAAACGCAGTGATTGTCGCCGCTTCGGCACAGGATTTTAAGGTCATCGCCGGGATTATAGAAAAGCTGGACATAGTTCGAGAGCAGGTGCTTGTTGAGATGCTCATTATGGAAGTGGGTGAAGACGGCTTGACCGAAATAGGTGTCGACTGGGCCACACTTGATGAAGCAGTAGAAAACAGCGTCCGATTTTTTGGAGCAACAAATTTCGGACCAAGAGTGGATTTTCTCAGCGGAGACCTTGAGGGTCTGGCCGTGGGCGCCTGGAGAGCAGACGGTTCAGATGTAACAATTGGGGGAATACTGCACGCTTTGGAGAAAGAGTCGGGAGTTAATATCCTTTCGACGCCGCATATTACGACCTCCAACCACAGCAAAGCGAAGATAATCGTGGGTGAAAACATTCCCTACGTCAAAGAATCCAGAATTACCGAAACCACAGACTTTATTACACCCACCGTGATAGACACTTTCGAATACAAGGATGTGGGAATTAGTCTTGAGATAACGCCGCACATCAGTCAGGGCGGACTTGTCAGACTTGAAATCGACAGTGAATTCACCAAGCTTATTGAAGGAGTTACGGGGACTTCCGTTAATACGCCCACAACTGCTAAACGGCAGGCACAGACTGTTGTTTCTATGAACAGCGGCTCAACTGTTGTAATCGGAGGTCTCATTCGAGATGACAAAATTACCCTCGAGAAGAAAATCCCCCTGCTGGGCGACCTTCCTCTGGTTGGTGGTTTATTTAAATTCCAGAGGGACCGTCTGCAAAAAACGAATCTGCTTATATTCATAACGCCTTATGTTATGGGCAGCCAGAAAGAACTGGAGCAGATAACCGAGAAAAAGAGGAAAGAAATGGAGCCGATGCTGGAAAATAGTGAGACTAACAACAATTAGGACTAATCCTATACTAAAACAGCTTCGGCTTACGCCGTTTCGGTGTGGGACGATGTGCCCAACTGGAGAGTACAAAACTGGACGAACAAACAATAAAACAACTAAAATGTGAGTATAAAAAAAACATATTGCCGGAACAGTTGAACTCGGAACTTGTGCGGAAGCTGCCCCTTGAGTTTCTAAAGAAGCAATGCGCAATCCCTTTACTTCTGGAAAACGGCCGGTTTACAATTGCCCTTGCGGACCCGCTCAATATAGAAGCATACGATGCGATTTCGACCATCTTGGGCCAACCGTGCAGCCGCATCATCTGCCCTGCTTCTGAAATTGAGCAGGCTATAAGTCGCTGCTATTATCAGAGTACAAGTGTCAGTAATGATAATGAAAATCCTAATACGCAAGATTCAGCGGATAATCATAGCGATGCTGACACAATTAGCGGCAACACTGGGGCCGAAGATCTGCTCAATATCGCCAGCAAAGCGCCTGTCATAAAATTAGTCAACAAAATCTTCTTCCAGGCGGTGCACAGCCGGGCCAGCGATATTCACATTGAACCATACGAAAATGAAGCCCGGATACGCTTTCGCGTTGACGGCGTGTTGCATGATATACTTACACTGCCGAAGCAGCAGATTGCCGCTCTCGTGTCACGGTTAAAAATTATGGCAAATCTTAATATCGCCGAGCGAAGATTGCCCCAGGATGGCCAGAGCCGGATTAAAATAGGACAAAATTTAGTGGACATTCGAGTTTCGGTCATACCAACATCAGGTGGCGAGCGGGTAGTGTTGAGGTTACTGGACAAGGGCAGTGGAGAATTGGGATTGAATGAAATTGGCTTTTGCCAGGAGGTACTTGACGGCTTCAGAAACCTGATTAGATTGTCGCACGGTATCATTTTACTCACAGGACCTACGGGCAGCGGCAAGACGACCACGCTATACGCAGCCATGAGTGAACTTAACAGCGAAGAAAGAAATATACTTACCGTTGAAGACCCGATTGAGTATCAACTGCCCGGTGTCGGGCAAATGCAGATAAAGCCGAAGATAAATCTCACATTTGCCAACTGTCTGCGCCACATTCTCAGGCAGGACCCCGATGTAATCATGATAGGAGAAATTCGGGACATTGAAACCGCCGAGATTGCAATCCAAGCCTCTCTTACAGGCCATCTGGTTTTGAGCACCCTGCATACGAATGACTCGGCCTCAGCCGTAACCCGGCTAATTGACATGGGCATTGAACCTTACCTGATTTCATCATCGGTCATTGCTGTCATGGCGCAGCGGCTGTTGCGGGTCATCTGCCCGGAGTGTAAAAAACCGTACACACCGGACAAACGGGAGATTTCACTATGGCCCGAAAACGAAAAAAACTCCGTAATTAGCGGGCAACTCTACAAAGGACCTGGCTGTGAGAATTGCCTTGATACCGGGTACCTGGGAAGAACGGGAATCTGCGAATTGTTGGTTATCGACGATGACATCAAGGAGCTAATAACTAAAAAGTGTGGCTCTCATATTATAAAAAAAGCTGCCATTGCAAAAGGCATGAGCACCTTGCGAGAGGATGGATTGCGTAAGGCCCTGGCCGGCGAAACCACTCTCGAAGAAGTATGCAGGGTCACACAGGATTATGTGCAAACAAACACAGGGGTGACTGAAAGTGTCGGTAGTTGAATACAAGCTGTTAAGTGACAAAAAGTCGGTCCAGCCGCATCAAACGTCTGAAAGCGACGGTTGTTCCGATGCGCAGCCAAAAACGTACGAAAGGGACATCTTCAGAAGAATCCGTACGAGGGATGTCTGCAGCATCGTGCGCCAGTTGGCAACACTGTTACGTGCCGGTATGCCCCTTGTGCCTGCTCTCTCAGCGTTAGTTGAACAGTTGCGAGGGATTCGGGGCCGGGAAAATCCCCTTGCAGATATTATCGAACAAGTTGCTGATGACGTTAATTCTGGAAGTACACTGGCCGGCGCTCTCAGCAAACATCCCAATGTCTTTTCAACTCTGTTTGTCAACATGGTGGCCGCAGGCGAAACAAGCGGGACCCTGGAAGAGGTCCTCCTGCGCCTGGCGGAAATACTGGAAAAACGCCTGCATCTGGCAGCCAAAGTCAAATCCGCCGTTGCATACCCCTTGATGATGATCGTAGTCGCGGTCGCGGTGGTTATATTTCTTATGTCGGTCGTTGTGCCCAGCATAACCGGAATATTTATCGAAATGAACAGGTCTCTTCCCTGGCCTACGAGATTTCTTATCGCAACAAGCGCCTTTATGAAAACATACTTAAAATTTATTGTCCCCGTACTTATTGTGGCTCTCTTGGGACTTCGAGCCGCTTGCAGGACCAAAGAGGGCAGGGAGTTTGCGGACCGCTGGAAACTGAAGTTGCCGCTCTTTGGCAAACTTTTTCTTAAAGCCGAAATTGCCCGTTTGGCCAGGACGTTAGGGATACTTCTTATCAGCGGTATCCCTATACTCAGCGCCCTGGAAATCGCAAAACAGGTAATTCAAAATCGCGTTATTGCAGGCGCCATGGATTCGGTCAAGGATTTGGTCGGCAAGGGAGAGGCTATTGCCAGCGCAATAAGAAAAACCGGACTGTTCCCGCCAATCGTGTATCACATCATAGCTACAGGCCAGATAAGCGGTAATGTTGAAGACGGCCTTATCAATATTGCCGATATGTATGATGACGAGGTGGAACTGACAACGAAAACGCTAACCTCGCTGCTTGAGCCTGTGATACTTCTGTTTATGGGTGCGGTTGTGGCTTTTATAGTGCTGGCCGTTTTACTGCCAATATTTGATATAAATCAGGTCCTTTAGTGGAGTCCTGTAAGATGAAAGAAAACAGACAAAGATTACAAAAAGCCGGTTTTACCCTGATTGAGCTTATGATTGTGGTCGTGATTTTGGGGCTATTGGCTACCATCGTTATGCCCAGGATATTAAACAGGCCTGAACAGGCCCGTAGAATGAAGGCCAAAGTCGATATAAGTAATATCAAATCTGCGCTGGGCCTGTTCAAGGCTGACACCGGGCGTTTCCCCACCACATCCGAAGGTCTTGAGGTTCTTGTCTCAGACCCGGGCATAAAGGGTTATAACAGTGACGCCTATCTTGATAAGGTACCTTTGGATCCATGGGGCAACAGATACATCTATCTGTCTCCCGGAGTGCACAGCAAAGACTATGATTTGGAATCTTACGGCAAAGACGGTGAGGACGGCGGAACAGACAACGATGCTGATATTGAAAGCTGGAACCTGGAAGAGTGAAAGTAATGGAAAATAAACGTGCAACAATGGGCCGGACATGCAAGAGTGCCTTTACATTCATAGAGGTTCTCATAGCTCTTGTGATTGTCTCAATTTCACTCTTGGCACTGATAAGACTGCATCTTATCAGCATTAATATGACCGATACAGCCCAGATAAAGTCTCAGGCCGTCCTTTTGGCAAATGAGAAAATCGCTGAGACGCTGGCGCTTGGCTACCCGGAAGAAGGAACTAAATCCGGCACAGTAGAAATGAACGCCCTGGACCTGCACTGGCAAACACAAGTTTCTGACATCAAACCACACCAGTTAGGCGAGTTAGATATTAAAGGATTGCGAAGGATATTTGTCGATATCAGTTGGGAACAGGGCATTAGGCTCAAACACATACAAATGTCAACTTATGTTGCTGACAGGAAATTACCGTGAACAGTAAGTCTGTCAAAAAAGGCTTCACGCTGATTGAGATTCTCGTAGCTGTAGCGATAATTGTGACCATTGTCTCTATGGTATACGGCAGCTATTTTGCTACCTCGAAGTCGGCCCAGGCGTGCAGGAAAAGAATAGCTCTGTCCCAACAGGGGCGGGAACTGCTGGGCCGGATGGCTCGACAAATACGATGCTCGTATGCCGGCTCTTTCAAGAAATCTACCCCCCCTGCCCCCAAAGGCTCTCTGAAAAACGAGGAAACACAGGAGAATATAATCAACTACTTTGCCGGAAACTCAGGCCAGATGGGCGGAGAGATTTTGTATCTGGTAACTACAAACGGCAATTTAGATAAACAGGCACCGGGATTGTTCGAGGTCACTTACAAATTTGACAAAAATACCGGCACGCTTTTGCTTAGCCAGGAAAGATTCGTCGACGGACCCAAAAGCTTTATCGAACATAGGAATTGGCAGACGCTTGCAGAAAACATCGAGAGCATCGAATTAGCATTTTCTGATGGGCGGCAGTGGCTGAACACCTGGGATTTCAAAGAAAAAAAGGTGCTTCCATACGCAGTAAAAATCAACATTACCTGTCAGGATGAGAATTATCGACAATACAGCTATGGTACTACCGAATATATCTGCTGTCGGAAAAATCAAGGTAACAAAACTACGTCCGCCGGATTA
>JAOUFU010000641.1 GCA_029858035.1 Phycisphaerae bacterium | reverse complement strand
TGGTGGCGGTGGTGGTGGCGGAGGTGGCGGCGGAGGTGGTTCTTCGGACACTGTAATTGACACTTCCTGCGAGGTCGTATCTGCTCCATCGTTGTCGGTGGCCCTGGCAGTGAGAATGTGATCGCCCAACGTGTGGTTGTACCAACTTGCTGTCCAGCCGTCAGTTCCATCAGTATCTTCTGCGATCTTGCTCCCATTAGCGAAGAATTCCACCATCACTACAGAGCCGTCAAAGTCCAGTGCATCAGCCTCGATTTCAATCGTCTGGGAGGGATTGAACACGGCTCCATCCTCCGGCTGTGTGATAGTCACATTGGGAGGCCAGTTTGAACCGGGCGGTTGAGGCCCATAGCCCAGCGCGCTTAGCGAATATAGCAGCTTTTCAATGCTCTTTTGCAGTGCATCTATTGACTGCTCCTGATGCTGAATGGAAGAATGAATCGTCTGCCTGGCTGTAACTATGTCACCTTTATTTAAATCGCCATAATCTCCACTTTCGAGCAATTCCTCAAGCGCATCGTAGGCGGCCCATTCTTCCTGTAATGCAGCATCGATTTTCACCAATACCTTTATTTTTTCGATTATCGCCTTCTCAATCTTCATAATGGCGATTTTATACAGTGACGGAATAGCTTCGTATGCCCCAATATCGAACTCGGGCAAATCACCATTGTTGTCCACATCCGGAAAATCAATTGGGCGTATATTACCTTCAATATCATCATCAACGCCCGCATCCATAGCCGCGTCGATACAGGGCGAGCCATCAGACAAATGGTAATCGCGGGCATACAGGTCGGGATTTACAGCATCGATAAACAATGGGTCAGCGGCAATGTTTCCACCACCATCGATAGTAGAGCTGCCACTTCGATTAGTCACTTTAGGACCGTTCCATCCACCCTCGATATCACAGTAACTGATGGTGGGGAGACAGTCACCGTTATTGTCTATCTCATCTCCTGATGAGGCAGAATTTGACCAGAAAATACAGTTAGTGATAATCGGCGAAGCGTACGGGGCGTTCTCGATCGCGCCTCCGATCGGGGCTGAGTTTTCTGCGAAAGTGCAGTTTATGATAGTCGGCGAGCTGCGGTCGTTTCTGACTGCGCCGCCTGACTCGTGGGCTGTATTTCCCACAAACAGGCAATTCACAATCGTTGCTGAAGTATCACCGGCGTTCCACATTGCACCACCGTCGGCGGAGGAACCATAACCAACATTTCCTATGAATACGCATCCACTAACAAGTGCGTTGCTGTGTGTGCAGCACATACCTCCAGCATGCTCCCCCCCTCGGTTTTCCTCAAAGGTACAGTTAGTCACTATCGGCGAGGAACTTCCAGCGTGAATTCCACCACCTAAGCTTGTGGCTGAGTTACTTTTGAATATACAGTTATCGATAGTAGGACTGCTTACATCACAGCGTATTCCAGCGCCATAATCAGTAGAACCGTTAGTAATAGTGAGTCCGGCCACGACAGAATCCTGAGTCTCAGAAGTGTGGAAGTAGAATCCTCGGCCATCATTTTGGCAATCGATAATGGTAAACTCCGGGCCGTTTTCTGAGCGAACCGTTATTGCCAGGCCGCCAAAGTCGAGGTTTTTGTTTCCTGTCCCTGTATAGGTGCCGTCGGCGACAATAATTGCATCACCGTCAACAGCCGCGTCGATGGCAGCCTGAATGGTAAGGTATTGGCCAGGCACGAGCAATTCATTCGCTAATGACGGACCATACATAGCCAAAAACCCAAGAAGTGCCACAAGAATCGTTCTCGTCTTCATAATCTTTACCTCCATTTGAAATAAGTTATTATTACTTTTGACGTAGTTGCTCCTGTTGCCGAAACGGCCACAATTAAGTCTATTACCTCTTTAGAAAATTAATCCGCAGTTGCAAATTTGCCAAAAAATTATCCGTTAATCTATCATTATATATGTTTATTGCTGAAGGTCAACTGAATTTTTGCTTTTTTGCAGTTTTTTCGTTTGAAATGCGTCTGTCTGCCGACCAATTTGGAAATGCAGAATCGGGATTTTACCGGTAAAAAAGTGGATTTTAATTCCCGGCAGCAGTATTTAGAATCTGACTGTAGCAGTTTAAGTATTGTTGGGCTATGTTTTCCCAGTTGAATTGCCAGGCCCGCTCCAATGCCTGCTTTCCGAGCTGCTTTCGAAGCTGGTCTGAGTCTACGAGCTTTACCAGCATTTTTCGGATCCCTTCGGTGTCCCTTGGCCCTACAAGCAATCCTGCTTTTCCGACGACTTCGGGACAGCCGCCGGCAGTGCTTGTAATTATCGCCATTCCCGCCGACATTGCTTCCAGCAGGACCGTCGGGAAATTATCCGCTTCAGATGGAAAGATAAAAATTGCGCTTGTGTTGAACAGCTCATAAAACCTGGGATCGTTTTTATCGAGCCAGCCCCAGAATTTGATGGGCGTTTTCGAGCCCTCTGCGAGCCTTTTAAGCTCCGGAAGGTAGGGTCCCTCGCCTGCG
>JAOUFU010000117.1 GCA_029858035.1 Phycisphaerae bacterium | reverse complement strand
GCTCTTTTGCTCTGTGATCTCTGTACTCTCTGCAGCTATGTAAAAACCCCCTATCCTGCGCAGTTTAACATAATGTTAAAATACAAAAATGTCAAATTTCTGCAACTTTTTGCAAAATAAGTGCGCGCTTTTTGACTACTTTTGTCAACTTTCCGATATATTTCTGCACGCTTTTGCACCATTTTTTTCTTGCCCCTTTTACCCATATCACCCATGCTGCCAATCAACATCTATTTATAGACCAAAAACAAACATCCCCACGAGAAGAAACCGAAAAAACCGCAATTTCCCCCCATTTTTTAAAATTTAAAAAATCTCATTTCTCAATCATGTTAATCTGCGCAACTCTCAGAACTGCCATTTCCACGGAAAAAAACCGCGTTTTCGGGTCCCGAAAAAAACACCAACTTGTCGCGGCGTAGCCTCTGGCGAAGCCGGATACAAACTTGAAGACGTGCCCGTGCCGGGCTTGCCCGCCATCAGTGTGGCGGGTCAGACGGCGAACATACTCATAGATAGGATGAATCCCAAATTATTGAGTTTTCAGATTAAATTTAATTTGACAGGCCCGAGTAATTCGGTAGAATACTTGGTTTTGTATTGTGAAAGAGATTTTTTATGAAGACCTTTATGGCAAAGAAAAATCAAGTCGAGCAGAAATGGCTGCTTGTGGATGCAGAAGGAGCCATTTTGGGCAGAATGGCTGCAAAAATTGCGCCCATACTTATGGGAAAAAACAAGCCCACATATACGCCCCACGTCGATACAGGCGATTATGTGATTGTATTAAACGCTGAAAAAGTGAGAGTTACCGGCAAAAAGGCCGACATGAAAGAGTACGAACATTACACGCATTACCCAAGCGGGCGTAAATTTACCAGCTTTGCCGATATGATGGAAAAAAAGCCCCAAAGGGTGGTTGAATTAGCAGTAAAGCGTATGCTGCCGAAGAACAAGCTCGGAAGGGCAATGTTGAAAAAATTGAAGGTTTATCGCGGTCCCGAGCATGAACATCAGGCCCAGAAACCCGAAAAGATAGAACTATTTTAACTGTAGGGAAGACCATAAATTATGGCAGAGACTAAAACTAAAAAACCGACCATTAAAATAGGCGCAAAGGCCGCAGCCCTGGAGCCGCAGCCATCGGCCGAACCGGCTAAGAAAGGGCCTGATAAGGGCGGTTTCTACTGGGGAACAGGAAGAAGAAAAAGTTCTGTCGCCAGAGTTAGAATAAAGCCCGGCGAGGGTAAATTGTTGATTAATAAAAAGCAGCTTACAGATTATTTCACACGGGAGCAGGACAGACAGGCTGTCATTGCTCCTCTGAAGGCAGTTGACGCGGAAAAGTCTTTTGATGTCTTTATCAATGCCAAAGGCGGCGGATCTACAGGACAGGCGGGTGCGTGCGTGCTGGGAATCGCGAGGGCCTTGAGGAAGTATGACGAAAGTTATATCCAGGTGCTGCGTGACGGCGGACATCTTACCCGTGACAGCAGGATGGTCGAAAGGAAAAAGCCCGGCCAGAAAGGCGCAAGGAAAAGATTCCAGTTCTCGAAACGATAGTTTCCAAAATATTTTCGGATTACTAAAAGAGCCACTGGAATTTCCGGTGGCTTTTTTTGTGAGGTATAATTTTTTAATGTCAACATCAGAACACACAACAAAAGGCGCCGCATTGATGGCTCTGGCAAGTGGATTTTTCTGTATGGCGGGTTGTTTGGTCAAGTATGGCTCATATATCGGGGTCTACAGGATGGCTTTTTTTCGATTTGTAATAGGATTTGGCCTGATTGCAATCGCCATCATGTTAGGGCGGGTTACGCTCGTCTTTAATAACAAGAAGCTGCTGTTTTTGCGGGGTTTTGCCGGCGGAATAGCCATCCTGATTGGGCTTATTTCTATTACCAAACTGGGATTGGGTAAAGGCATGGTTCTGATATGTTCATACCCGATCTTTGCGAGTATTATCAGCGCAGTGTTTCTCAAAGAACGGCTTCGGCTGTTCGATATTGGGGCCATTCTGACGGCTGTTGCGGGTATTTACTTTATCGCCTATGAACAGCAGCAGGGTTTTTCATTGCTGGTCTTTGGCAAGTATGAGCTTTTAGCAGTACTCGGAGCGATGATTGCGGGAATAGCTGTCTCGCTGATACGCAAGCTCCACGATACGGATAGCTCATTGGCCATTTACTTTTCCCAGTGTGTGGTGGGGATGTGGCTGGTTTTAGGACCATCTTTCAGCAACAAAGGTTCCGTCGGTCTAAATGGCGTCTTTGTTTTGCTGGGCATTGGTGCCACAGTAACTGTAGGCCAGCTATTGATGACCGAGGGCTTTAAATACGTACCGGTCAAGACCGGCTCATTGCTGCTTATGCTCGAGCCGGTGTTGTGCTATGTGGCCGGCGTGGCAATATTCAGAGAAGATTTGAACTTGTCTTCTGTTTTTGGTTCGGTGCTGGTAATCGGTGCCTGCATGGTCGTTATGGCCGATAGAAAAAAGAAGGCCCTGCCTGTAAAATCGAACCTGAGTGTTTGAGGTGTAATTGTGGTGGTATTTATGCCTCTGCAACAGTAATATATTAATGATATCACGAATGTAGCAAATCAGCGAAGTAAAGCTATCTAACAGAAAGGAATGTGCAATGATACGGGTTGCCATCATTGGAGCAAGCGGATATACCGGCGTCGAATCCATCGAAATCATTCTGCGCCATCCCGAGGCTGAGCTTACTTATCTTACGGCGCTCGAGGCCGAATGCGGTCACGCCGAGGATGTTTTCGGGCAGTTGAAAGGCCGATGTGATATGGAGATTGAGCCGTTGGATTTTGACAAGTTGGCCGGTCTGGCCGACGTTGCACTTTGCTGCCTGCCTCATAAAGTTTCTATGGAATTCGTGCCGAAACTGCTGGATGCAGGGCTTAAGGTGATAGATTTCAGTGCGGACTATCGGCTCAAGGACGTCGAGATATATGAGAAGTTCTATGAGGTAAAGCATACTGATACAGCTAATCTGGCACGGGCTGTATACGGATTGCCGGAGTTGTTCCGCGAGCAGATAAAAGGCGTGGACTTGGTTGCCAATCCCGGCTGCTACCCGACAGGAGCATTGCTGGCCATAGCACCGCTGCTTAAAGAAGGCCTTATTGAAACAGACTCGATTGTTGTCAATGCGGTGACCGGCGTATCTGGAGCGGGTAAAAATCCCTCCAGCAAGTTTCATTTTCCCAATATGAATGAGAACCTCTTTGCGTACGGAATCGGCTCACACCGCCATATGCCGGAGATGGAACAAATCGCCGGCGAAGTTACCGGCTCCAATGTCCAAATACTGTTTCAGCCTCATGTGGGACCTTTTGACAGGGGGATTGCCTCGACGGTTTACTGTCAGCCGAAAGGTAAAGTCGACTTTGCAAAATTGGCCGGGCTTTATGAGGATTTCTATTGCTGCGAACAATTTGTGCAGATACGCAAAGATGCACCGCCCGTAAAAGATGTGGCCGGGACAAATTATTGCCATGTCTTTCCAACCTGTGTGAAGGGCAGGATAGTCGTCTTTTCGGCCATTGATAATCTGATAAAGGGTGCATCAGGCCAGGCGATCCAGAATATGAATATCATTTTTGGTCTGAAAGAGACTCTTGGCCTGGGATAGAGGAAGTCAATACGGCTTGAACCTTAGATTAATTAAATGAGTTATCTGGTGAACCATAGCATCGAACTGTGCTTGTGAAAAGCCATTGCTAAAATCTTAGGTGTTTGAAGGTAGTAATAAGTGCGTGTTGTAAATGCTATCCACATTACATATGTAGGTCTGTGCAGCATGCTCGTTTTACTTTCATCATTGCTCAGATTGTTCGGGTGGCTGCCGATTTCCAATCGTACAGGCATTTTATATGTAGTCCATTATTGTTTGGGTATCCTGGGAATGTTGATTGTTGTGACCTACTTTTTAAAGTCACGATGTTTTGTTTGGCTGTTGCTGTTTTGGTGGATACCACAACTTTTACATATTACTATTGCCACAAACACTCCAACTTATCCGGCAAACGTTATGACTCCGATTTATCTTGTCTCTATGGGGCTAAATATTTCGATAGACTTTTGGAACGAACTCGGCCCTGATAAGTTTCGTCTCATCCGATTTAATGTTATTGCAATAATAGGATTAGTTCTGACTTTTCTCTCTATGCTTAGAAAACAAGATATGGCGATTTCTATGTATGAATCTGCTGTTGAAAGTTCCGGTCAAATAATAAAGAGATCACGTCTCGCAGTATCTAGCCTTATTCTGGGCATTCTTGCCCTCCCGTTGTTTGGATTAACATCAGTTCCTTGCCTTATCTGTGGTCACATGGCTTGTAGGAGAATCAAAAAAGCAAATATCACAGGTAAAGGCCTCGCTGTCGCAGGACTTATCATGGGATATTTGGGTATCGTTCTGTTTACAGCTACAACTTACATTTCGAGCTTGCGAGAAGTTTATACGCCATATACTCTCCCATCGGGAAAGGTTATCAAATTGATGGGTATGCAAAGATGGACGGAAGTCGGGGAAGAAGATTCATTAGTTCTGTTATATCAGACTGATATCGCCTTGGATTCTAAAGATGAATTGAGAAAGGAAGCTGAATATATTTGGCAATATTTCCGAGTGAATGTAGAAAGAGAAGGAATGACAAAGGCCAGAATTTTAGCTCATGGACCCACTAAAGGTCGATTTATCAGGAAGCGAAGAGGATACGGATTTGAGATAGTCAAGCAAGAAGACGGCTCATGGAAATTCACCGAACTTAAAGATAATTGAAGATAGGAAGTTTTTTAATGGAAGGGCTATAAAAGGGGAAATTGTGGCTGATAGATGTTTGAAAGTTGCGACGTGTCAATTTGCTGTGAGTAGTTCCATTAGGAGGAACTGCCGGAGAATTTGTGAGCTTTTGCACAAGGCTAAAAAGTCAAGAGCTGAGATTGGAAGAAAGGCGAGGCACATAAAACCATGTTCTCGTGCAAATTTTCAACAAAGTGGCTTTGAAAGAGTAAATTTCTTATAGTTCAAGGTGATTTTGGTAAAATTACTAATGTCATATAGAGAAAAGTATTCTTTTTAACCGTGTAAATGGGAAATATTAGTTTATAGCTGCTACATCTCGCCAAAGCAAATTGCGCTAACGTAAAAGGCCCGCCAACGGTCGTTTATTTGCTTGTTCAGCACTTTTTTGTACTCCTCGGATAAGCACAAAAGTAAATTTGGTTAAATTGTAAAAACACTGTCAGCTTTTGGCTTTATGTTCGTCATAATTATAGAACTTGAGACAGGGAGTTCTCATTGAACGAAGATTTAGAGAAAAAACTTTAATACAAAGATAAAGGCTAAATCATAAAAAACAGCACTGCATATCTCAACAACGGTATTACGGGAAAATTGTTGTGGGATATCTAAGATAGCCCGTCAATTCGAGGCTTGTTTTGGCGCGCCGCTTTTGGGCCTCGTATGACAGAGTTTGGAGAAAGCGCTGGTTTCTATATTACTGAGCACTTGCTTCAGACAACGAGAGAGGTCTAATCTTGTCACAATTGAAAGGAGAGCAAAATGAAACCTTCACTCTTAATAATGACTATACTTATTGCTTTTACTTTATTTTTAGCCCCGGCAGATTATGCCGCAGGACAACCATCTGAGAAGACAGGAACAGTTCTGGCCTTTGATGATTTCGACGGCAAGCTTGGCCTCACCTGGGATATTGTTAACCCAAATCCCTCTAATTATTCGTTAACCAAAAAGCCGGGCACCCTAACCATCACGACCCAGGACGGTCATTTCAAAGAGGCAAACAGTAACTATAAAAACCTGTTTCTAATCGATACACCCCTAACGGAGGGTCAGGACTTTCAGATCACAACGTGCCTGTCTGATTTTCGGCCCCTGGAGGCTTATAATCAGGCGGGACTGATCTGTTGGGACGATGAAGATAACTATCTGGAATGGGTTTATCAGAAAATGAGAAGGAGGGGACTGAATTTCAATGCCGGCGTGGAAGCCAACGGTCCCACCAGATATACGTATATTCCGGCCGAAGGACCTTTCGATAAACTGTGGCTTCGTATTACAAAACGCGGGAAATCGTATGAATGTTCGTCGAGCGTAGATGGAAAAACCTTCACGGTTCGGGCTGTTGAGAATTGGGGCGACGGCTCTCCCAAACAAATTGGTTTGTTTGCCATCAACGGCTCATTGACTAATCCACCCGATGTTGATGCCTCATTTGAGTTCTTCAAAGTGGTTGGTATTCCTTCTAAAAAGCTGGAAACAGGGTCAGTTCAACCGAAATCAACATCTGGACGAGCCATAAGATATAGAATTCCGGAACAGAACCTGGACATACCGGATGAATTGAAGGCTTGCGCAGAGCGTTTGCGGACAATCTACACTGCTCTTAGGAAATACGAAAAAGAGAAAGATAGAATGCCTGACTGGTTGTCTGATCTGGTTCCCGACAACCTTGAGGCGGAGATGCTCTTCTGCCCCGATGATAAGAGTCATAAGTCATCGTATTGGCCGGATCCTAAGCAGGCGTGCAGCTATTGCTACGAATTGAATCCTACCGAGCTTCGCAGCCGGCCGCCTCTGGACAAAACCATGCGTCATTACAAGACTCTCCAGCATGAATTGTTTGGCGGGGTATTGCCGATTGTCCGATGCTTCCATCACGGCCGGGTGCTTAATCTCGCGTGGGATGGCCGGATTTATACAAGCCCTCTCTTCTTCGAGCAGCTGTTCATCCCCAATTATAGCCACAGAATGCTCTTCGAGGTCAGCCCGGAGAAACCTGCAACGCCGCGTGAAAGAACTGAAACACCTGCCGTGCAGGAAAGCAAATCCCCGGCGTTTGATGATTTTGACGGCAAGCTGGGACTCAAATGGGACATCATTAATCCGAATCTTGCGAACTTTTCACTGACCAAGAAGCCTGGCACTCTGACGATTACGACTAAGAAAGGCCATTTCAGCAAAGACAACAAGAACTATGAGAACGTGTTTCTAATCAAGACGCCGGTCACAAATGATAAGGACTTTCAAATTACTACGTGCGTGTCCTCGTTTGAGCCCAAGGCGTGCTGGAACCAGGCAGGAATCGTCTGCTGGGATGATGAGGATAACTATGTCAAGCTCGTCTACGAGTGGGCAGGTCGACTTGCTTTCAACGTTGGTCACGAAGTTGGAGGACGCGATAGTTATACCTATAAAGAAGCGCCTCCAGGCATCGAAAAAATCTGGCTGCGTATCACGAAACGGGGGTCTTCTTACGAATGCTCAACCAGCACTGACGGCAAATCGTTCGCTGTGCAGAATTCGGTGACATGGAAGAAGGACTTGCCCGGAAAGGTCGGTCTTTTTGCCAACAACGGCTCTTTCTGGTTCGAACCGGTCCCGGACCTGGACGCATCGTTCGATTTCTTCGAGGTAGCGACAGTACCCGAAAAGCAGGTGGCGGCCTTACCCACGAAGCCGATGGCGGCACCCACGGGGACGCAGAAACCTGCGATACCTCAAGCCAATCTGGAAATCCCCGAGGAGATGAAGTCGTGTTCTGAGAATTTACAAAAAATTCATGAAGCTTTGGAGCAATATAAGAAAGATAAGGGCGAGCTTCCCGGTTTTCTTTCAGACCTCGTCCCCGACTATCTCGTTAAAGAGGCGCTGCTCTGCCCGACGCACCCTTCAAAAAGGCCGCCGCTGATTCCCGACCCGAAACTTCCCTGCAGTTATGGTTATCAGTACTCAAACACCCCGTTCTCCAGCTCCGGAGGCAAGACCCAGCGGCAGTGGAAAGATGAGCAGAGACGGATTTGTGGTGACATTGTTCCGCTCGTTCGCTGTTATGGACACGGCCAATGTCTTAATCTGTCGTTCGGTGGGTGTATTTATATCAGCAGTCTGGTTTGGGAAATGGACCTCGATCCGAAAGGAGGCGCATTGAGGCAAAGCGCAAGCTCGTCACAGAGTGGCACGACACAGTCGTTGACAACACCGGTGCAGCGAGGAGAAGGTGGATTTAGCTTTGAAGAAGACCTTGAGGCATTTTTTCGGGAGATTGATAACACGTATCCGTTCTTCGATCTCAAGGGGATACGTAATGACTGGGAGCAGACAAAAAAAGAATTGCGCCGGCAGATTAAAGCGTGCGGTTCAGACGAGCAATTTCTCGAAATTGCAACCAAAGCGGTATTGTGCCTGCGTGATGGTCACATGGGATTTCGACAACTCCAGGCGTCGATGCCTCCTCGGCCCCGTAAATACTACGCCGGCGTCAGTCTGATGCCCGCAACGGATAGGCGCGTCGTGCTGATGGCCGATCGGACGGACATCCATCCCGACTTGAAGATGGGAACGGTCGTTACGAAGATAGACGGCGAAGATGCCCGCAAACTACTGGAAGGACGTGCTGAGGCGGCCTGGGCGGAAGGCGGCGGCTTTTCGAGCCCACAGCGCGCGAGGCTGTATGAATTCCGTATCCCCTTGCGCGGCGAGCAGAGAGGTGAGAAACACACGATAACTATCCTTGTGAGCGGCGAAGAACGTGAGTTCAAGCTTAGCTCTGATACGGAGGCCGGCAGTTGGCCACACTGGTACAACCAGCCAGAGGGTTTGACCCAGGTGGGAGGCTCCTGCTGGTACGGCAAATTACCCAGCGGGATTGGCTATATCTATTTGCGCCGGATTGACGGCAGCACGGGCAAGGGTATGAAAGAGGCGTTCTCGACCCATGCGGATGTGAAAGGTTGGATCATCGATCTGCGGGGAAACGGCGGTGGCGGCTACGGCAGTGAACTATACGAGGCATTGCGTATGCTGCCGCGCCCTCTGGCGGGCATTATCGACGCCGGATGCTTCTCCGCCGGGGAAACCCTGGCACGGGACCTCGTTCAGTACGGCAACGCGAGGCTGTTCGGCTCGCTAACAGCCGGTTCTTCCAGTTCAAAGCGAACGTGGAGCTTCCCAAGCGGTCTTGCGACTTTATCACTGCCAACGCGCAGCCGTTGGGGAATCAGCGGCCAGCCAATCGAGTTTAACGGCATCAGACCGGATGAAAATGTGGAAGCCGTTCCGGAAGAGGTGCAGCGTGGCTTGAACTCTGCGATTCTCAGGGCCGAGCAATATCTCGTCAAAGTGACAGATGCTGAAACGCGATGAATTGAACGCGGCAGGCCGGGTAATGGTTACGCTTCAAGGATCTAAAATGTATGATGCAAGCACAGCATGATTGGCACGGATGGTTGGCCAGATGATTCTGCTGCGAACTGGCTGCCCAACCTGGAGCGGCCCACCAGAAACGAGCTGATAAAGGTCTCTGCATTGATTTATACTCACTGACCGCGAGGGAAGACGAATAAGGATATTATGAACAACGAAGTAGTCTTCTGTGACGTGGCCGGCCTGCTTGCCAGGGCCCAACCATAGTCGGCTATAGTCGGGCGTTTTTGGTTGACGTTATATGGTTTGGGTATTAATCTGCCGGTATGTTGAAAATTGCGACATGCCAGTTTGCTGTAAGTAGTTCTATTAAACGGAACTCCCGAAAAATTTGTGAGTTTTTGCGCAAAGCTAAAAAGTCAAAGGCTGACATCGTTCATTTCTCCGAATGTGCGCTCAGCGGGTATGTAGGCACCGACTTTCCTAACTTCGACGGGTACGATTGGGGGCTGCTTAGAGAAGAAACTGAAAAGGTTATGGCTCTTGCAGCTAAACTTGGCCTTTGGGTCGTTCTGGGTAGTACGCACCGATTGACTGAGCCGAACAAGCCATATAACAGTCTGTATGTGATAAATCCAAAAGGTAAGATTGTTGACCGCTACGATAAGAGGTTTTGCACGAAAGGCGATTTGCGGCGGCTTACACCGGGTAACAGGTTTGCGTACTTTACAATCAACGGCGTGAAATGCTCGCTGCTTATATGCTTTGATTTGCGGTTTCCTGAGATTTACCGGGAATTGTATAAACAAAAGGTCAACTGCATTTTCCAGTCGTTCTATAATGCCCGGCAGAAAGGGCCAAGTGTACATACGCACATTATGCGGCAGACAATGCAGTGTAGGGCGGCGACGAACCATTTCTGGGTGAGCATGGCGAACGCGAGCGGATATTACTCGCCTTATCCATCGTGTTTTATCCAGCCGGACGGCAGGATTGTAAAGCAACTAAAGCAGAACCGTGCCGGCTTGATGGTTAATACCGTGGATTTGAAGATAAAATTTTACGACCCGATGGCTGGTTTCAGGGATATGGCGATTGCCGGAAAACTCAGCAATACGCCGAAATCTATCAGGGACGCCCAGTCTAGAAACAGGACAAGTCTTTAGGAAAAATTATTGGGA
>JAOUFU010000116.1 GCA_029858035.1 Phycisphaerae bacterium | reverse complement strand
TGTAGCTGGCGAGTTTTCTATACACTATCCGCCCTCCGGGATGTCATGATTGACAACCTAGTATAATATAACCGTTATCTCGAAAACGTCAATAGTAGTTTAACCCGACCGCTTTTGACCATCTGCATGAGGGCCAGGTCCCAAATTAAGCAACCTGTGATCTTGTTCATGGCAAACAGGTGTAGTTTAGACAACATGACGTACTCCGCCTCCGGAGCTGGACCTCAAAGAAGCCATCCCACCAGCCTTAATATAGGAAATCGCACTGCCAAAATTGGCAGTGAAATCTGAGTTCCTCTAAGAAAAATGGATTCTTTTGACGGAATTCAGGAGCTTAGGGATGGTTTGTGTCCGGGTTTGGTGGGGCAGAAGGGGCGTGCTCCGGCCGCATTTCGGTTTGCCTGGCATCGTCACCGAGTAGCGAACATCGGCTCCATATTCCGCAAAGCGGCAGTCCGGTTTCTCCCCCCCGCGGTGGGTATCATCTGACGGTGGGGGACGTGAAGCGGTGGCCGGTTAGCCGAACTTCCCGTCCATCGTTGTGGTACAAGGAGTTACGCCTCTGTGCGGCTATATTGTGACCGTTTTGTTGGTCTCAACGAAAGGCAGACTATAAAATAAGTGGCGGTTTTGATAAATAATCGTAGCTTTTCGTCGACATATTGGTTATAATAGTTGGTTAGTATTAATTTGAGTTCGGCCTTAATCGTAGTCTTGTCCTAATTCACAACTCTCCGTTAAAGCTTAATCTCGAATTGACCGCGCAATTACGCGCAACACATCATTTATCTTGAAGCATCTGACATCTTTGGAGTGCAGTTTACTTCGAGATAAGCATTTACGGAGTGTAGAATGAACATCTACATCGGCAACATGTCGTTTGAAACGACAGAAGATCAGCTACGCCAGGCCTTCCAGGCATATGGTGAAGTTTCAACCGTGAACATTATCACGGACAAGTACAGCGGAGACCCGAGAGGTTTTGCGTTCGTGGAGATGTCGTCAAAGAACGAGGCTATTGCTGCCATCAGCGGCCTTAATGGCCAGGAGCTCAATGGTCGTGCGTTGAATGTCAACGAAGCGAAACCACGCACCGAGAGCGGCAACCGCAACGGTGGCAACCACTACCGCAAGTCGTACTAAGCGCGACGAAATAAGGCCCCCGTCACTTGCGACGCGGGCATGATCAATAAGGAGACCGGCCTATGGCCGGTCTCCTTCTTTTTATTTATCAGTTGTTGAAACGGCTATCGGAGTGCGAAGGCGCGAATGAGATTTCACTATCCGGTTACGCTGGCTCCCGGGACAATGCAGGAGGGGCATATCTTGTGCTGTGACAAGAGATAGGCGTTGGGATCGTGAAGCATGGCTCCCTCCGGCAGCCAGTCCCAAAACTTACCGAGGTCTTTGCGTATCCGCTGCACGAGGAATTGCGGTATTTCGGTCGTCTCCTGTTCGAAGAAGCGCCGGAAGGGACGGTCAGTGTTTAGGTGCCGGCGTATTTCGGTGAAATATTTGACGCGGCCGGAGCCCTCAGACGACAGCGCCCGCACAACGTTCAGCCACCTCGGGATCGTTTCACCATTGGCGGCGAAGCGCCGCAGTATCATGCGGCGGGAAAAGGAATGCTTTGTCAGGTCAATCAAACGATCGTACAATTCCGGCCATGAGTAATGCCGGGGCCTTACATTCATCTGGGTGTTGCTGAGCACATGAAACGGGAAGGGGAGGATTCGCTTATCCTGCTGGAATTTCAAATTGAGCGGGGCCGCCTGACCGAAGGCCGAAAGCAGGGAATAGGCCGGAAAAGCCCCCGGAGTAAGATCCAGGAACCGCTTGGTGAGTTCGAACGGTTCCGGTCCGGCGTCACTATCGAGGCCCACGATATGGTTGGTTTGTACGTACGGAACATATTTTAGAATCATGTTGATGTGTTCGGATACCTTGCTGACCTTTTCCATGCCCGTCGTCTTGCCGGTTCTGGATTTGTTGCCTAAGTCGAACCACGATTCGATCCCCGGCAGGAGAGCCTTGAATCCGTTGTGCTTGAGACGCCGCAGGTGCTTCTCCGAAAGCAGCGAGAGGGTGGATTCGGCGATGAAGTCAATACGCCCGGGCGGCACGGCTTCTTCAATCGCATCCATAGAGCGGTCAAACTGAACACCAAAGTTGGGGTCGTGCCAGGCCACGCGGGGGCGTTTGAATTTGCCGAGCAGAAAGCGCAGATCTTCCTTTATCGTATCGATATCCAGTGGCTGGTACGGAACGGATGAATCGATGCAGAAATCACAGGAATAAGGACAGCCCAGGCTGCCCAGAAGAGGCACGATTTTAATAAATGGCGCCTTGCGGAGCGTCTGGTCAATGTACTTCCAGCGTTCACTCACGCTCGGCAGTTGGACAGGATGCCGGGGGGCCGACAGGTGCAGACCCAGCGGCCGGTGCCGAGCACAATCGGCCGTGACTTGATGGATCAATGCCTTGTCGGTAAATCCCAGGACGTAGTCAAAGTACTTCTGAGCGTCCTGCGGGTAACAGCGGGCATGGGGCCCGCCAATTGCCGTCACGGCGCCCCTTGCCCGGAACAAACTGCTCAAGGCATAGGCAAGTAAGGCTGCTTCGGTGAATGAACCGATGAAGACAATGTCTACCTTTTCCGGTAGTGCCTTGAGAAGGTCCTCCCGGCCGGTATAGGTGACGAGCACGACCTCATGGCCTTGCTCTTCGCACCAGGTGGCGACAACCTGCGGCATGATACTGGCAAAGTTGGCGCTCATCACGCGCCCCCACATCGTCTTCGACGGCGCCTTAGCAATGAGATCGATGATTCCGACGGAGAGTTTCTTCATCAATTACCTTTTTTTGATGCCATTTATGATCACGTCAAGCATATGGTCCACATACACTGACAAGGGCACGTCCATAGAATCAAAAACCCAGCGGAATTCAATTGACTGCAGTGATATCACCATCAGTTGAGCCGTTAACTCTACATTCCTTACCTGCAGTTCGCCGGACTGGTTGCCGAATTCAAGAATGCCCGCCACCATGACCTTTTGCCTGTCAAGGATCTGATCCTGCACCTCTGTCCCGTGCGGCCAGTGCTCGCTCCACGCCACACGAGTGATGTGAAGAAGGTTTACCAACTCCCGCAGTTTGCCCATCTTGCTAAGTAAATAGCCGCGCAGTTTGCCGACTGCGGATGTTTCGGAGTTCACTGCCTCGGTCATCGCCGACAGCAGTTGGTTCACTTCGTAGGCCACGACGTCGTCGAATATCTCCCGTTTGTTGCGGTAGTACCGATAGATAGTTGCCTTCGATATGCGGGCTCGTTCTGCAATGTCATCGGTTGTAACCTTTTTGGGGCCGAACTGAGAAAACAAAGGTTGAGCTGCGGTTAATATCTGGGATTTCTTGTCGACAAGGATCCTTTCATTGGGAACGAAACGTTTTGTACTAAATACGTTTCTTAGTTCACTCAGGTCAAGCCTTTTCTGCCGTTTTGAGTCAAGGTCGTGCTGAAATTAGTATATATAGAATCGTTGAGAACACAGGACCCGAACCATGGCAGTAAGGGCAATATGTTGTTCAAGTTATTGCGAGACAAATGATTATAAAGTCAACGAAAGGATGTTACCTCTGCTTTCCTTGTAAGCTGCTGTCTCCCAGTGTCCTATATCCGGTGGCGGTGGGGGGATCGAACCCCATACTCGCGTTGTGGCACAAGGCCTTACGCCATATTGAGCCCCAAGTGTGATGATTTTCTCGGTGCGGCCTTAGCGAGCTTAACCATGCCCCTGATAGGCTACTACAGACTCCGCGATTGGACCGCTTCCCGGTATCTTTGGCCGGCTGACTCGCTCCCCCGGGAATTCACAAGACAAAAAACGTTCTGTTCAGGACATGGAAAGGTCAATATATTTTGTATAAGTTCACGCGAGGCCAGCCGTGCTAATTGCCATAGGTTGGAATCCGGGAGGAGGAAATCGGATGCGGCGTCATTGGTTGCTAAACAGGCGGTTGTTGGCTGCGCCGGTTCAACAATCAGCAGGAGGGCAGACCTCCTGCACGGGCACGATTGATCTCGGGACAATTAATCCCGCCGCTCGATCTCGAGGACTAAAGCTTGGATAATCAGTCGAAAGGGAGCCTTGGAGCGTTTCTGGGAGTATATACGCCCACCATTCTCACTATTCTGGGTGTCATCATGTACTTACGCTTCGGGTGGGTAGTAGGTCATCTGGGGCTCTATCAAGCTCTCCTGGTAGTAATCGTCGCGAATTCCATTACTTTAGTCACAACTTTGTCGTTTTCGTCAATGGCAACTAACATGAAAGTAGGCGTAGGTGGCGCTTATTTCATAATCTCACGCAGTCTTGGCCTGGGAGTGGGGGCGGCTATTGGCGTTCCGTTGTTTCTTTCACAGGCAATTTCTGTTACTCTCTACGCCTACGGTCTGGCCGAGTCCCTGAGAATCGTCTGGCCGAACGTCCCCTTACTGCCGGTTAGTGTTGCTGTTATCCTGCTGGTGTCGATAGTCTCTCTCTATGGTGCCCGCTTTGCGCTGAAAACGCAGATTCCGCTGCTGATTCTGGTAGCTCTTTCAATAGTAGCATTCGCAGTCGGGGCGCTTCTAATCACCAGAACTGAGACTATGCCGGTTTTACTGCCTGCCGTCAGCGAAGTCGGATTTTGGATGGGTTTTGCCGTCTTCTTCCCGGCCGTAACCGGAGTTATGGCCGGTCTCAGTCTCTCGGGCGACCTTAAGAATCCGAGCAAGGCTATTCCTTTGGGCGCTATCGCGGCAACCGTCACCGGATTCCTGGTGTACCTGTTGATACCAGTCTTGCTGACGCGAGCGGCGACCTCATATCAGTTGCAGAACGACTCGCTAATCTGGTTAAAGATCGCCCCCCTGGGGCTTTTCCTCGTCCTTCCCGGGCTATGGGGAGCCATCCTTTCGTCGGCGGTTGGTTCTGTTCTGGGTTCCCCGCGTACACTTCAGTCCGTCTGTCGCGACCAGGTTGCCAATCAAAAGCTGCGAGCGTTCATTTCCGGAGATAACGGAATAAAGGTAGCCCTTGCTCTCACTACCTTCATAGCGCTTGGCGCGGTCCTGCTCGGAGATCTTAACGCGGTGGCGAAGGTTGTCACCATGTTTTTCCTGACCGTCTATGGTACCATCAACCTCGTTGCGGGACTTGAGACGCTTAGCGGAGACCCGTCCTGGCGTCCGAAGTTCCGTATACCGTGGTCTCTCAACATTGCCTGTGGTTTGGCTTGCGTCTGGGTCATGTTCCTGATCAGCCCACTGGCCAGTATTGTTGCGATAGGCATAGAGATTATTCTCTGGTTACTGTTTACGCGTAGAGAGCAACGGGCCACCTGGGGCGATGCCAGGCGCGGTCTGTACGAGGCCATGCTCCGCTGGGTACTCATTCGTTTGTCGCACCGCAGCATGAGTGCTCGTAACTGGCGACCTCATATTCTGGTTTTTGTGGATGATGCGCGACGGAAACTGGACCTCATCAAATTTGCATCATGGTTCAGTCAGAATCGAGGAGTGGTCACCGTCTGCGAACTTGTCGTCGGGGATCTGCTACAGGACGAGATCGATATTCAGAAAAGGCTGGGAACGACTCGAGAGCTTATGACCAGCGAGGATCTGAGTGTTTTCGCCGAAATCGACGTGGTCGACAACATCATCGATGGCATAGCCGACGTATCACAGGCTAACGGTATCGCCGGCTTCGCCAGCAACACCATCATCTTGGGATGGCCCAAGGATCCGGACATGATGGTAGATTTTCTTGTAACAATTCGGCGGTTGGAGAAAATCCAGAAGTCGGTTGTCATAGGAAAGATCAATCCTCAGCACATTTTTCCGATTCGCAAAGCGAAACGTGAAGTCCACGTGTGGTGGGGCGGGCTGAAGCAAAACGGTGATCTGATGCTTTTGTTAGCGTATTTGTTGACTCGAAACCACGAATGGCGTGGCTCAGAGTTGAAAATCCTCTGCGCTTCCTCCAACAAATTCACGCAGGAGAATACCGAACGATATCTCGAGAAAATGCTCAAGGACATTCGCATTGAGGCTGATTGCGATGTGTTTATCAAGCCGGAAGAGTCCAGCATCAGTGAATTGATACAATCTCGCAGTGCCTCGGCGGATGCCGTCTTCCTGGGCCTGGCCGTGCCGGAAATCGGGAATGAACTGGAATACGTGAAACGTCTTGAATCCCTGGCAGGTGACTTTCCGGTCGTTTTCTTTGTCAAGAACTCGTGTCTGTTTGTCGGCAAGCTGCTGGAAGCTGAGGAATTAGAGCCTGTGTAGGCTACGATCACCTTGACCAAAATGGTGTTATATTACTTGCTGTAAATGGGGGATGTTCTTATCGGCTGTCAACGTAAGTGACAGTTTTGCCATAAGATGGAAGCGGGGGTCGAAGCCTCGGACGCGCGTCGCGGGACAAGGACACACACCGTGTTGTGACCGGTTTTTCAGGGCGGCCTTCGCGAGCTTGACCATGCCCCTGATGGGCCACTAACGGCGGCCTTCGCGATGGCACCCCTGCCCGGTATCAGCGGCATGCCGACTTGCCCCCTCGGGAATTCACGGTGCAAGAAAAACGTGTTGTTGATGACACGGGCAAGTCAATATATTTTGAATAAGTTCGCTTGAGACTATCGTGCTAACTGCTATAGGCAGGAATCCGGGAGGAGGAAATCTGATGCGATCTCGTTGGTTTCTAATCACGTGGTTGTTGGCTGCGCCGGTTATCTTAGTGGCCGGTGTTCAAGGCGAAGAACCCCTTACGCCGATTACTTCGGTAGGTATTCATTCGTTAGGACCGGTGCCGCTTGATAACCTGGCCCCGCCAGCTGTGCCGCCTGGCAACCCGCAGACGAGCGACAAGATTCTGCTGGGAAAGAAACTGTACTTCGATACCCGATTGTCTCGGGACAACACGATCAGTTGCGCAACATGCCATGATCCCGCCAAAGGTTGGTCCGATGCTGGTCCTACCAGCAAGGGTATCAAGGACCAGTTGGGCGGCCGGCGGTCTCCGCCGGTCTCAAATGCCGCCTACAATCTTCTGCAGTTCTGGGATGGCCGCGCCCCGAGTCTGGAAGAGCAGGCGAAAGGGCCGATCGAGAATCCCGTGGAAATGGGGAACACACATACTGAGATGCTGCGTACCGTTTCGGACATTCCGGGTTATGTGGATGAAATGGAGAAGGTGTTTGGAACTCGTAAGGTCACAATTGACCACGTTGCCCAGGCTATCGCCGCCTTTGAACGCACCGTAGTAACTACTGATTCTCCGTTTGACCGGTTTATTCGCGGAGACAGCGAGGCCCTGACACCCATGGAAAAGAGGGGGCTGGAGATTTTCAATGGCAAGGGACACTGCTCTTCCTGTCACTGGGGAGGTTACTTTTCGGATGGCCGATTCCATAACCTGGGCATTGAACCGCTTGACCCGTCCAAGCCTGACTCTGGCCGACACAACGTCACCAAACACCCGAAGGATGTCGGTGCTTTCAAAACGCCGACAGTGCGGGATGCTGCCCTGCGTGCGCCTTACATGCACACCGGAAGAGAAGGGACACTTGAGGACGTCGTCAGATTATACGATCGGGGCGGCGGTTTAGATGATGCCAACCTTGACGCCCTCATGGTCCCTCTTGGCTTGTCGAAGGATGAGATCCAGGCGCTGGTGGCGTTCATGACGCGCGCTATGACCAGCACCAATCCCGAAGTTGCCAATGTAAAACCGGTACCTCAGTCAGAGCTACCTAAGTGAGGGGGTTGAGATGAGAAGATTACACGTATCTTTGCTACTGGTTCTGGGAATTCTGTTTGCATCTCCAGATATCAGTCAGGCCATTCCTGCGTTCGCCAGGAAATATGGTTTCAACTGCAATATGTGCCACACCGTCTTTGCCAAGCTGAATGACTTTGGTCAGCGGGTCAGGGATAATGGATATCAGATGCCCGGTCAGGAAGGACGAGAGAAAAACGTCTTCCAGACCGCTCCCCCGGTTGCGTTGCGAACCTCGACAGGCTTGATAGTAGCCCATGCGGTCTCGGAGAAAGGCACGACCTCCGGTTTTCGTCTGAGTGGTCTGGATCTGCTTGCCGCCGGCGTAATGCACAGAAATATCTCGTTTCTGATGATCTATACACCGAGGATTGACGAGCCGTCAGCAGATTACACGGGCAATACCGACGGCAGTAACCCCGGTCAGCCGGGAGCGCTTGAATCGGCGAATATCATATTCAGTAACCTCGCAGGGGGTGGACTGAACATTCGACTTGGACGTTTTGAGCCGGGTTACCATGCCTTCAGTTCGAAACGTTCCATCTACCTGCTCCAGCCATACGAAGTTTACGCCTTCACCACTCCTAACAATAGTTTTGTGTTCGACGACAATCAAATCGGCCTGGAGGTGACCGGACATTTCAGGCACGGCTTCAAATATGCTGCCGGCGTCATTAACGGAACCGGTGCCAGCCCTGACAACAATAACGCAAAAGACTTTTATGCGGGCTTCTTCAAGACTTTTGGACGAGGTGACGGTCAAAGCGCCGGTCAGAGGGTGGGTGCTTTTGCCTACTATGGTTGGCAGCCGACAAAACTCGATTCTCTTTATGTGGGTCCATCCGGCGAGGCTGACGGCAAAGCAAACATGAATTTCTACCGCGTCGGGTGTGATCTCAGTTGCAACTGGAACAGATTCAACCTGATGGGCATGCTGGCATACGGTGTTGACGACAAAGCGCTGAATGATTTGGACTCATCGCTGGACTACACATTCTCAGGCGGATTTGCCCGATTGGATTGGACGGCTTTGTACAACAATCGCCTGGTTGCATCAATAATGTACAATTGGGTAAATGCCCCCTGTTATGATAGCGAACGTGACATAAGCGCTTTTACAGGTCTCCTGAGATACTATTTGGGAGACTGGACTGCGGTGAATGTCGCCTTACACGGTGAGTACACATACCGAGAGACGGGTCACGATAATCCCTACCGGGAACACAATCTGGCGGCCCTGATTGATTTTGCCTTCTGAAGAACAACTATGATCCGGTGATCCTGTACTTTCAGCCACTGATGCCAGATCGGTCGCGCTCTAAGGAAGGGGCGGTCATGGCCGGTTCTATTATTGTTGTGGCGTATTATAAGTACAATGGGCAGGGGTAATGGCGAGTAGGCTCCTGCAAGCTCTTTCAAAAGGGCCGGAATATCACTGGAGTATACTAAATGAAGGCGGGGTGTCGAATCGCCGCTTTACCCCGGGGACAAGGACTTACACCGTGTTGTACCCAAAACGCCGTCGTTTCCCGAATCGGCCTTTTTGGAGAAGCTTCAGCGTAAGGAACAGGTTTCGCCCACGTATGCCAGATGTAACGATGACCGCTAGGAATTATGTTACAGGCCTATAAAGCGGAACCCCGGAAAATTTGTGGCCGATGTTCGAGCGCTCCCGAAGGGACGGTCATTGGTCACCGGATAGTCTGCTCTTTGTGAGGATGCCATGAAAAAAGACCCTGGCAGCACATTTACATGCCCCATTTGCGACGCAATCAAACCGATCACCGAAGGCCGGCCGGCTGAGATGGTAGGGGGACCGATCGGGGATATCATTCGCCGAGAGCATGCCGACTGGGGAGCCGGACATATCATTTGTTTATCCTGCCTGAGCAGATTTAGAAACAAGTATCTGCAGGAAGCCATTGAGGCACAGCGTGGCGAGCTGTCTGCGGTCGAGAAATCGGTGCTGGATAGTCTGGCGGAACAGGAAGTACTTGCTCGCAACATCAACCCGGAATTCGAAAGGGCTCTGACAGTAGGTGAGCAAGTGGCCGATAAAGTGTCATCATTTGGCGGCAGTTGGCGTTTCATAATTATATTTGGGAGTGTGCTGGTGATATGGATCACCGTCAATTCGATTTTCCTGCTTCTGCGTCCTTTTGACCCCTTCCCGTTTATCCTCTTGAACCTTGTGCTGTCCTGCCTGGCAGCGGTCCAGGCCCCAATAATTATGATGAGCCAGAATCGCCAGGAAGCCAAAGACCGCCTGCGGGCTGAGCACGACTACCAGGTAAATCTGAAGGCGGAGATTGAAATCAGACAACTCCATACCAAGATCGACCAGTTGATGAACCACTCTTGGCAAAGATTGCTGGAAATCCAGAGAGTGCAGATCGATCTCATGGAAGAGCTTGCGGCTGTTAAGAAGAGATAACAGAGAAAGACACCGGGCCGGCTTTTACAATCATTCACAGACCGATACGCGTGGATTGCCTTACCTATCGGCATTTTATTACCACTGGCGTCTCCGCCAAGGGACCTCCTACTTTATTGGACTACCC
>JAOUFU010000640.1 GCA_029858035.1 Phycisphaerae bacterium | reverse complement strand
TGGTGCTAATAACCGGCAGTTAAATAGTGAATGAATCTTGGCCGAGACAAGATTGTTGCGGAGATAATCTCTCGACTTGAGGCCACCAGGGACGGTAAAGGGGTGGTTAAAGTCGAGGGGTCGTGGGGATCTTTTGCGCGCCTGCTGGCAGCTTACATATCAGAGAAACTGGGGCGGCCAATACTATACATCTGTCCACATATCGACGATGCGGACAAGGCCGACGACGATTTGCTTACATTCACAGGTAAAAGGATTGAGAGTTTGGGAGCCTGGGAAGGCGAGGAGGATTTAGCCGATGCCACTGATGAGATTCGTGCTGAAAGGCTAAAGCTCGTCTCTCGTATCTCGCATCTCGCATCTCCTTCAGATATAGGCAATTTTATTATCCCTGCATCTATACAGGCGCTTTGTCAGCCGATACCGAAGCCGCAGGCTCTTCAGAAAAGCTGTCTCAAATTACAGGTTGAGGGACAGGTGAAACCGGAAGAGGTAGTCGAGTGGCTCGTTGAAAACGGATTTGAGCGTGTGGAAAGGATTGATCTGCCCGGCCAATTTGCCCGGCGCGGAGGCATTATCGATATTTACGCGCCGCTAACTGTCGACAAAATCCTATCGGACAAAGAACCGGCGAGCACACCTTCACAGAATGCCCAAGCGATTAGGATTGAATTTTTCGGTGATACTATAGAGAGTATCCGTGAAATCAATTTGGATACTCATCTTTCAACCGAACAAATTGAAAGTATCAATATCATCTCGGCTGTTTGTGGGGCTGCTAAGGAAGAAAGGGAGCTTTTTGTAAATATTTTGCCGCAGGATTGCATAATAATTCTTGAGGAGCCGAATGACTGCGAAGAAGTCGCGAGGCTGTTCCGGGAACGGGCCGAAGATACGAGTCGTCTTTATAGCTGGGCCGATATTTATGAAGCCGTAGCAAAATACACTCAACTACATATATGCAGGTTTGCCACAGCAGAACCGGGTGATTTCCTCAAAGTGGATATAAAAAGTGTCCAGCAGTTTCAGCACAAGGCCACTTCTTTGTGGGCGGGACACAAAGAGGCCCTGGAGGAACTGGTTGCAGAGGCAAAAAACGGCAAGCAAGTGCTTCTTTACTGTGAAGCTGAAGCCGAGATCAAACGGGTAGGTGAGATTGTAAAGGAGATTAACAAAAATATTCCGTCCAATTTCAAACTGCTCTTAGGTTTTATTCATCAGGGCTTCGTCATAAATTCGCTGAATACGATTGTTATAAGCCATCACGAGCTGTTTGGCCAGTATGTGTTAAGAAGAAGACGCAGGCCTGCCAAGGCTACATCTCCCGTGGATACCCTTAGCGATTTGCAGCCCGGAGATTACGTCGTTCACGCTTCTTATGGTATCGGCAAGTTCATTGAGGTACAAACGATAAAGGAAAAAGGCGGCAAAAGCGAATATCTGACGATTGGATATGCGGATGGCGTAAAAATCCACGTCTCGGTCAGCAATATCGCTCTCGTACAAAAGTACATAGGGACAAGTCCGAAACGACCGAAGCTGAGCAAGGTCGGCTCTAAAAGATGGCAGCGGCAGAAAGAAAAAGTCGCGGCCTCCGTTCGAGATCTTGCCGTCGAATTGCTTGATGTTCAGGCTAAGCGTCAGGCAATAGGTGGAATTGCTTATGGAGAGGATTCAAGCTGGCAGGCCGAATTTGAGCAATCTTTCCCATATCAGGACACGCCTGACCAGACTACAGCCGCCGAGCAAATCAAGGCAGATATGAAGGAAGCTGTCGCGATGGATAGATTGCTTTGCGGGGACGTGGGCTACGGCAAGACCGAGCTTGCAATGCGTGCGGCATTTAAGACCGTCGAAAACGGAAAACAGGTGGCGATCCTGGTGCCGACCACGGTATTGTGTGTCCAGCACGGCAGGACTTTCACCGAGCGGTTTGCAGACTTTCCAATAAGCATCGAGGTGCTGAATCGCTTCAAAACAACAAAGCAGGCCAGAGACATAATCGCACGAACAAAGGAAGGCAAAGTCGATATACTGATAGGGACTCATCGGCTTCTGAGCGGTGATGTCGGCTTCAAGGACCTTGGGCTTTTGATAATCGATGAGGAGCAGCGGTTTGGCGTTGAACACAAAGAAAAACTCAAAATGATGCGTGTCAATGTTGACGTTCTGACGATGACTGCCACACCGATCCCGCGTACACTGCATATGTCGATGTTGGGCCTGCGCGATATAAGCTCATTGGCAACACCACCATTGGACAGGCGAAGCATAGTTACATCCGTTTCCGCCTATAACAATGAGCTTATCAGAAAGGTGATTATTCGTGAATTGAACCGTCAGGGACAGGTATTCTTCCTGCACAACAGGGTCAGGACCATAGATAAAAAGGCCTGGGAAATTCAAAAGCTGGTTCCTGATGCGAAGGTTACTATCGCACACGGCCAGATGGCCAAGAGCGCACTTGAAAAGACAATGATCGATTTTGTGATGGGCGAGATTGATGTA
>JAOUFU010000639.1 GCA_029858035.1 Phycisphaerae bacterium | reverse complement strand
CGCTGTGTGCTCAAGGTCAATAAACAGCCATTCAAATCCGGCCGACACCATTATCTCCGCAATTTCAGGGCATGGAAGAGTAATTAAGCTGCCGACCAGAGTTTTCCCAGTCAAGAGTCTTTTTCTAAAGGATTCTTTCATCATATTTTTTTTGGTATAACGCTGCGCTTTACCGGCGCGCGGCGGTCTATCGCGCGTCCGAGTAGACGCGCTCGTTATATGCTTTTTTCTTTTTAATCGTTTCCACCACCCGGTGGACGTCAGCCAAACATCACCTTCCTTTTGGATTCTCCGCAGCGCAATTGCATCCGCCTTTCTTTTTTTCTAAGGCAATCTTTTCGTAGATCAGAGATCGACCGTTTTTCATAAAATCATTTTCAATATCTCTTTTCGTATGCTTAAAACAGTAGCATACAAGATCGTCATCTTTGAATTCATTTCTTTTTTGATAATTCGGCTCGATCTCAATCATGTTTGACTCACAAGATTACCAAAGGAGAATAACACAATATATAGGAAATTTAAAGGCATATAACGAAAAGCCCGGCAGACACATAAAATCGCAAGGTTTTATGTGTCTGCTGAAGCGCCTGGTTGGATGCTCTTATTCGAGGTAACCGCAACCTGAATCCGACATAAATTGATTTAACTTTGCCATTGCGGTACGCATCATTTTAAACTCACATTTTTTTTACAAGAAGTTCCGCTGCCTGTTCAAAGTTGCTTTCTGTTACAGCAATTAGCTCGCCAATAACTATCGTTAATCGTGAAAAAGGCAACGGAAGTGGTTTTCTATCCCAAGATGGCAACACAAATGTTCGTGAAGCGATGAATCTTACAGGTAAAATAGGAACTCTGCTTTGCAGCGCAATATGAAGTACACCCTTCTTCAATACTCCTTGCGGCCCATATGGTCCGTCTGGAGATATGACTGTCGACCACCCTTGACAAAGAAGCCCAACAAGGTCATTTGCGGCCTCGCGGCCTTCCTCTCCCCCAGAGCCAAGCAGAACACGTATTCCCATCAGCCGCAACCCGATGTGAACCGGCTTCATATATGCGGCGGGATGCTGCATCCAGGCGTGACGACGGTGTGATCGGGCAAAGGATACAGCCCAAAGGAACCAGAATCTATGCCAAAGACTGTAAATGAAGTTGCCGCGACGCCATAGATCGATACGCCCTTCCATGGTTATCTTGCAACTGGCATGCAGCATAAGCAGAAGGAGACAAGTGACCGCACCGACTGTCCATGAAAAGCCCAGCCAGCATGGTCGCCAGACCCTCGGAACATTGTCAACACGGTATCTCATAATGTCAACTCCGTATCGGTATTCTGAGGCCTAACGGACGCGAGATGAGCAACACCCGCGACTTGGGGGAAATAATTTCAGATAAAATTGAAACTTATAATTTAAGGGGCGTCCCGGAAGTCCCGCCCGCCTCCCATTTATATTTCGCCCGTGCAGTTATTCCGGGACACACGTTCGGCGGGATCCTGACGGTAGTATTCCTGCAAAACACGATAAAGGTCCGGTGCATGCTCAATCATTAACCGCGGCTGATTGAAGAATTGCTCTGTGGCGACGGCGAAAAATTCCGCTTCGCTAGTCGCACCGTAGGCATTGAGGAAAGATTTCTTGCCCTTTTCGGTGTCGTGTTTGAGACGTAGATATTCACGCGAACATGTCAGGACCCAGTCACGGTATTCAGCTCGGTCGCGCAGTGGAGGTGTACCGTCGGCCGCGCCGTCGAGCATGTCCAGTTTATGGGCGAATTCGTGGTAAATAACGTTGTGACCGGACTCAGGATGGCGGCAACCGCGCAGGGCTGCATCCCAGATAATAATTAGCGGCCCCTGCTGGAACGCCTGCCCGATAATGGGATGCTCAAGCTCCACTGGTGCGAATGTATTTTCAAAGAAACCTGGATTGCGTTGAGGCGGAACAACGGTAGAGGGATAGACGATGATGGATTCGACATTCCGGTAGTAGTTGTGGGGCAGGCCCAGAAGAAGCAGACAGGCCTGAGCGGAGATCGTGACGCGGATCTCGTCGGTAAGTTCCAGTCCACCAGCTCCTTCCCAATTTTTTTCGGCGATAAACACCTGGATCAGGGCACGCAGGTGAGCACGCTGGGCATCTTCCAGCATGCAGTAGTGGGCAACGTTACGGCGGATTATGTCCTCCCATAAGGAAGGGAAAGGAGCCTGGGTGAGCTTCTTTCGGCGACGATCGGTAAACCAATGAAACATTGGAATTTCCTATTGTTTTTGTGCCAATTTGGGTCTGACCAAGCTATATGCCTTAATCTACATTAAAAACGTTCCATTAAAAACACCTGGGGCGAAGACGATTCAACCGGGGTGTGCCAAATATAACCTGGGATGTAATGACGTTTCGCTCTTGTCAACCACACCTCCCTATTTGCGTTATTTTAGGACCAAAAAAGCCATTATTGCCCTGTTTTAAACCCTCTTTTTACCTATATGTCATTTGTTATCAAGTGGT
>JAOUFU010000115.1 GCA_029858035.1 Phycisphaerae bacterium | reverse complement strand
CGATGTAAGCTGCCGTAGAATCGTTACGGAGAAGTAACACGGTCTCCGAGCTGCTTTATATATTTTTGATACAGCTCCAAAATCTGCTGATTTGAGATTGCAGTAGTCCGCTTGGGGACGCCTTTCGGCGCGACAACCAGCCGACAGCGAGACCGTACCGTCTCTCCGGCTTTCACATCCCGGCCGAAGAGTGAAAGATAAATGGAATAATGGCCTTCTCCCCGGTAAGGCGTCGATATGGCAAAACAATCGTCCCGTGGAGCCATCAGGACTGCCGCCAGATTCGCCGCTTCATTACGTCGCACGCAGACCGGCGCCGCCAAATACGGCATGACTTTCCAATTCACCGGATTCGGCTCTTTTTCCCAGCGGCCATCCTGGATAATCTGCAGCACATTTTTATCCCGTGGAAACATCTGCCAGTCACCAAAGGACTTCTCAGCCGGCAGAAAACCGGGCTCCCCTTTTGTCTTTTGATTTGTGTTTGCGTAAACATAGGGTGTTGGAAAGCTCTCGTGAAAATACGATGCAAGAAATACCTCAAATTGCTGTAGGTTTTTCTGTGCTTTGACCGTAGTCTCCAGGTCGACTGTCGTCTCCTCCGTCAGGCGGTAAGTAGCGGTTATCTCAAATGGATGGTCTTTCCCTTCCAGCCAGACAATCTGAACACCACCATCGGGCAGTAACGTCGATACACTGGGCCAGTCCCATGCAGCATGACCATAACGCTTATTGGTAGTGAAAATCCGGTAGAAACTAAAAATACCATAATTTCCGTTCAAACTGATTCCGGAAGGCACATGTATCACCGATGACAAACCGAGAGATTTGCCATCAGGCCGTAGCTTTCCACGAAGCACACCGGTGTCAAAAACATACTCACCTTTGTCATTTGAAGTGAAAGCGAATTTTGCCGAATGACTTTCCACCTTTGTTCCAGTGTTGGCATAGGTGCTCGTGTCGGCAACTAAGGTAACAAGGAACATCGCCGTAAAACTCAGTATGGTGACATTAAAAGTATTATTTCTCAAAACCTGTCCACTCCTCTTCAACATGCGGTACACTTCCTTTCTCAACATTGTAGTATATATTGACACCTGTCCTCACTTCACCGATAATCCTCACCATTGAGGCTGCGGACAACAGATATCTGCCATTTTTTAAGCTCTTTTTTCATTGATTTGAGCCGCTCGGGATGTCGTCCAGTCACGTCGTTTTTTTCTTCTGGGTCTTCAGCCAGATTGTACAATTCGAACTTTACGCCTTTCTTATTTTCAATCCGATGAAGTTTCAACGGCCAATCAAGCCAAGCTGAATGGCCGGGAAACGTATCTTCAGGATACTTTTTAGTGATTTTTCCTGCGTCCATCCGAAGGCGAGACTTATCGCCTGCCTCATTCCCTTTTTTCTGGGCCGCCATCAGCTCGGCCATGAACTCCCTGCTTGGAGTTCGAATCCCCCCCATAGGATAATCCCAGAAGCCCATAGGTTTCGGTCGTGACTTCATCTTGCCGTTTACAAGGGAAATCAGGCTGATTCCGTCAAGTTCCGGCTGCTTCTTAATCTTTACCCCCGCGATCTCAAGAAGGGTAGGGTAAATGTCCGACGTGTTGCAAGGAACATCTGTTTTGCGGGGCCTGGCAATACGGGCCGGCCATTCAAGAATCGCGGGCACTCGCAGACCGCCTTCATAGACTTTGCCTTTATTACCGCGACCGCCCGTCATGCCTAATCCGGGCAGACCTCCGTTGTCACTGCAATACCACAAGATTGTATTCTCGTGGATACCGAGCGTCCGCAGCTCTGACCGAAGCTTGCCGAAGGCGCGGTCCATACCTGTGATTTCACCGTAGAAATGCTGCAATTTCCTGCTCTGAGTCTTGTAGATTGCCCGATCTTGTTCGATTGCTTCGTGCGGCCCGTGTGGAGAGCCAAACCAGACTACGGCAAGGAATGGCCGAGGCGATTTGGCATGTTTACGAATGAATTCGATTGCGGCATCGGCGGTGACCATGGAGCTTTCGCCCTGTGTCTGGATGGCAAGACCTTCGCGGCTGAGAATAGGGTCGTTATCGAAGAAATTCGGCGCAGATAACCATTCATCAAATCCACTGGCGCCGGGATTGACGGGACACCCCTTTCGAACAGAACCGAGATGCCATTTCCCGAAATGTCCGGTGACGTATCCGGCTTTCTTGAGGGCTTCGGGGATTGTAATCTCCTGTGGGCGAAGCGTATGGCCCCACTTAAAGCATCCAAACCGGTTCGGATGACGGCCGGTCATGACGCTCCCGCGAGTTGGCGAGCAGACCGGTGCCGCGGCGTAGAAGCGGTCGAAACGCAACGCCGCTCCGGCCATAGCATCGAAATTCGGAGTCTTCAGAACAGGATGACCATTGTAGGCCATATCACCCCAGCCCTGGTCATCAGCCATGCAAAGTATGATGTTTGGTTTCTTTGAAGACTGTTTGCCTAAAGCCGACAAACCATTCATTGTGGCAAGATACACTCCTGCTCCCGCTATTTTCAAAAATCCGCGACGGTCTATATGCATTTCATCACTCCTTTCTTCGCAGGCCTGTTAATCATACAGTCCTGCAAAAACATTTATGATATCAATACCACTAATCCACCTTATGTAGCAAGTCAATATTGCGAGATATTTCGATATTATTTCCGTATCTCTTTTCTGAACAACTATTTATATAAAGTCACTCTCTCCCGCAATATGTAAAGACTCGTAGTTAGCTTACAGCTTATTGCCTTTACAAAGGTCTGTTCTTGATTTGTACCGGATTATTCTTTATCCTGAGATAATGTGGTCGAGGCAATGGAAGGGATTCTAATCCCTCCGGCCATTTTCGACCGAATATCTAAAGAATGTAAGGTAAATTTCGGATATCAAGGCCCACTAAGGATAGCAATCTATTGAAGTCAAAAACCTACATAAGAAGTGCCGGGGTGGTTGTTGTCCTTGGCGCTATTTGTATTTTGACCGCCGCCATTTTGTCACATGCCGAACAAGATTCGCAAACAGGCCTATGGTATAGTGTCTTACCTCCGTTAATGGCTATTGTGCTGGCTTTCCTGACGCGACATGTCATTCTCAGTTTAGGAATTGCTATTGTTGTAGGCGGATTGCTGACTCAGGTTCCACAGTCCCCGCTGAGTGCTGCCGCATGGTTCGATGGATTCCAGGCGGCGGGTATTTTTGTTGTCAGCAGTGTTGCAAACAAAACAAACCTTCAGATCATTTCCTTTGTTCCGCCCATCTTTGTGATGATAGAGATAGTCATTGCATCAGGAGGTTTCAAAGGAATCATCAACTGGCTCTTGAAATGGGTCAAAGGTGGAAAATCCGCTCAGTCTGCTACCGCCCTGATGGGGATACTGTGCTTCATCGACGACTACACTAATGCCATAGTCGTAGGCTCGATGATGCAGCCGATAACGGACCGTTTTCGTGTCAGCCGTGAAAAACTTGCCTTTCTTGTCGACGCGACCAGCGCTCCTATCGCCGGACTGGCCGTTATCAGCACCTGGATTGCCTATGAGGTCAGTCTTCTTGGCGCCGTTGGGCGGGAGTTGGGCATTGAAAAGAGCGGCTATTCAATGTTCTTTGATGCTCTGAGTTTTCGCTTCTATTGTTTCTTGATGATTGTGTTCGTTTTTGTACATATTCTCATGGGCCGCGAATTTGGGCCGATGAAAGCCGCTCAGGAAAAAGCGCAATCCAGGGAGCCGCCCGAAGAAAACGGAGCTGATCTATCCAAAATGCTAAATGATCCGACCTTGAGGTCTTCGGTTCAGATACCCGGCCGGGCGCTAAACGCCTTGATTCCAATAGCCGGGCTTCTGATTTTTAATATGACAGGCCTTTGGTTCGACGGTACCGCACAATTAGAAAAGGAAATGCTCGAATGGCAGGCACAAAGCCTCACTACTCCTGTAGAAAGCATGTCCCCGAAACCTGTTGATATTGAAACCCTCTCACCGATTAGGTTGGCTTATTGGCGCGAGGTTATAGGCCATGTCAAAAACAGCCCTCTGGTTCTTGCCTGTGCCGCCCTGTTCGGCCTTGCGCTGGCTTTGATTTGCGCCAGGCTCTCCGGATCAATGAGGATTTCCGTGATACGCAGATGTTTTTGGTGGGGCATCAAAAGGGCTATGATTCCCCTTGTTATACTGATTCTTGCCTGGTCGCTTAAAAATTGCTGCGATAGTCTTAAGACAGGAAAGTTTCTGACATCAATTCTGGCAGGTAGAGTGTCACCTTCCTGGTTCCCCCCGATCCTTTTTCTTACCGCCTCGGTGACCTCGTTTGCAACAGGAACCAGTTATGGAACAATGGCCATTCTCATCCCCACGGCTGTCCCCGTGGCCTTCGCGCTCGATGGAGACACCTATGGTCTCACCACGATGATAAGCCTGGGTGCTGTGTTGGACGGCGCAATCTTCGGTGACCATTGTTCACCAATCTCCGACACGACAATTATGAGCTCAATCGCCAGCTCATGCGACCTCATTGACCACGTGCGAACGCAATTGCCCTACAGTCTGTTTGTTGCCGTCCTCGCTTTGTTTTTTGCGTACCTTCCAAGCGCTTGTGGTCTTTCGCCGCTATGGAGTTTTGCCTTGGCGGTTTTGGTCATGTTTTGCTTTTTTGTCGTCCTTGCGCGCCTCGGCAGAAAAAAAGCTAATTCCATGCCTTCTGCATGACATTTACCACGGTAATGGCTTGGATGTACCCATACCCGGCCCCAACAGTACCGAATTGAGAAACAGTCGTTGCATGCCGGGCAGCCACATTCGATAAGTAGGATCGGTCGCAAATAGAATTATTTGACCACGGCCTATTGATTCGACAGTGGCATACGCAGTATCTGCAAGACGCTCTTTTGCCTCGGGCCAGAGCAGACCGCTCAAACGCAGCTTGGTCTTGTCATCAAGGCGTACTACCGTTCTTACCGGGTTCTTCGACATAAATGCGAAACTACCCCAGAACATCACGGGCAGCTTTTCTTGCAATCCAAAACCAAGCCAATGTTCTGTATTGACCGTGCCTGAGAGGAATGTTCCTTCCGGACTAAAAATACGCTGCCATTCATCGGTACGTTTCATTTTTTCAATATCAGGTTTTTTTACCTCATCTTCTGCTGCTTTCTCTACGGTTGCTTTGGTTCCCCATATCTCGTTGGGGTCGATGGTTATGTCCCGGGTATTTCTTTCCCGCTGTACAGCCTCCTGGTATATCGCGAGCTTGTCAAGCACGTCACGTTTGAGTCGTACCGACGAAAGACCTCGATCCTTGCCGGCCGCAAAGGCCGCCGAATTGCCGATAGCAATCAGGGTCCCGCCGTTTTCAATCCATCTCTTTATCTTTTCAACGGCTTTCGTGTTCAGTACCCGGCCAAGGTCACTGCCGTCTGGAAGCACAAGGACATTATATTTTCGCAGGTCCATATTGATGATATTCTGGATGTTGACCGGTGAGCTTCGCAGTTGGAGCTGATAGTCAAGCAGATACCAAACCGACCCAAAAGAAGTCGACCGGACAGGCCACTGCGAAGCTATCGCCACACGAGGTGGTGATAACAGCTTGAACTTTTGAGCACCAAGGTCGGGTCCATCTTCTGCAAGCGCACTATCTACACCGTGTATATTGATGTCAAAGTCAGAAGCAATTTTCTGCAGGACCTCGAAAAGTCCGTCAGGATTCTCATGACCGCGAAGCAGGACCGTCCCTTCTTTGTATTCTCTGCCTTCGAATGTAAATGGTTTGGTTGCTGTCCGGGGGTGACATTCTTTCTCAAAAAGTCGAACCAGGATGGAATATATATTGGAATTCCTGAAATCAATCACGTACCCGTAACCACTTTTCTTTTTCAGCTTTGGCAAATCCAGGGCAGGCTCCGATGGCTTGGATTGCAGTTTAACTTCCGGCATTCTCTTGGCCCAGTAAGCTTCGATTCCGATTGCCAGAGGCAGGCTCCAGGAAGTGACATCATAAATCATAGTTTCTCTGTGATTTTCAAGCTCTTTGCGTTCTTTCAATAGAAGACTGTCAGTAAAGCGTGGGTCGAATTCGCACAATGTCTTAAGCATACGGCGGTGGGGCTGTACCAGGCGAACCACAAGCGTGCTTTCCGGAAACGTGAAACGCCGGTGTTCGTATCCCCACATATCGGTTACATCGTCGGCATTAAAAGACTGCTGTGCAAATTCGACCTCTATGCCGTGATCCTTAATTAACTTGACCAGTTGCTCCCACCTCGAACTATCTTCACAGGGAGGCAGTAAAAACGTATCGCCGTCGGCCTTCTCCTCGTTGGTCGCCCACTGGCGGTCCTCGAAATAATCTCTCAGGATGTCACTACGGTTCTCACGGAGCGTCACGAGGTTAGCAAGAGTACTTACGATATGATGATGCACGGTTTCGCGATAGCTGATTTCCTTGCCCGTGGGATGTTTGACAGAGGCTGCATCGACCCTGGCTTGTTCGTAAAGCAGCCCGATCGCACCTTGTAAATTTGCCCAGGAGTTTGTGTAGATGGGTGCCCAGTCGCTGTACCAATCCTTGGTATAATAACTCCATCCATAGCGATCAAAGGCCTCGGCTTGGTCGGAGCTGAAACGCCTGCGCCATTCCATTACCTTCGGTGAAAGGTGAATATTGATAGGCTCTTGCGGCGGGTCGAACAGGTAGGTATCGATAGCACCTTGCTCATGTGAATCCACCAGCAGGTGTGGATTCCATGATAAAATCACCTCTGCCAAGTCACGAACTTCAGGCTGAATATGCACGAGCCAGTCACGGTTCAGGTCGAAAAGATAATGGTTCCCTCTGCCCCTTGACCAAAGGGCCTGGTGCTGCATCGACTGCAGGTCCGGACTCGAAACCACACCCGTCAACTGTTCGAGATGGCTTAGATACCGCTCCCTGCCGTCGGGATTTACCAAAGGAACGATATGAACTACGACCTGGTCTAAAAGTTTCTCCGTGGCTTTGTCTTTCGCCGCGGCCAGATGGTACGCAACGTATATCGCCGCGTCCGTACTCGAAAGCTCGTCACCGTGGATGCTGTAATTCATCCAGGCGACGGCTGGAAGAGTATCAATGAGTTGATTCGCTTGCTCAGTTCTTGTAAGCTTGCGCGGGTCGGAAAGTTTTGCGTTGTTACTCTTAATCTGGTCCAGCCGTTTATGGTTGGAAGGGCTCGTGATGGTCAGGTAGTAGAGTGTTCGCCCTTCGTGCGTCTGGCCGTAGGATGTAAGGCTCACTCGTTCGGACGCCTTGGCAAGAGCCTGAAGATAGCGGATAAGAGCGGGATATCTAACCGCCTTTTCAGCGATAACGTGACCTGTTACGGATTCCGGTGCTGGTATTGCCGGATTAAAATCTACACCTTCGACAAATGGCCTTTGTAATCCTACCATGGAACCTGCCTGTACATTCGCTCCGCAACTGCCTAAAAACAGACACGATGCCAAAGCCAAAAATGTCGAAAAGCGTATAGGCAAACGCGATTCACTAAGCTTAACATTGACCTTATGATTTTCACGGAATTGGTTCACTTGCATTCTCCTTATAACCCAAATCTCCAAAATAAAGATGCACATCAGGCTCATCGCCTCAAAACAATGTAAGCATACAACAATACTTCCAAAGCATCAAGCTGCTCTTATGGTATTTTTCGTTAATTCCCCAAATCAGATTCTATATTTCCATATACCGTCGAATTCGGGTATGATAATGATTCAAAAGCCCTGCAACCGGCTTGAATTGAGGTTGTACGGTGAATACTGACATACATTTAATCGAGGAGTAGTTGTATGAAAAAAAAGAGAAGCGATACCAGAAACCAAAAAAACAAAATGTCTCGCCGTTTTTTCTTAAGTAACTCGGCTGCGGCGGTAGCGTCCCTTACTATTGTCCAACGCCATGTCCTTGGTGGCCCGGGCAAAATACCGCCGAGTGAAAAGCTCAATATAGCCGGTATAGGAGTAGGGGGGCAGGGAAGTGGGGATCTCGATAACGTCAGCAGTGAAAATATTGTTGCCCTTTGTGATGTGGATTCAAGACATGCCGCCGGTACTTTCAAACGTTACCCAAGGGCGAAAAAGTACCGCGATTTCCGAAAGATGTTGGAGAAGGAAAAAAACATCGATGCTGTAGTTGTTGCTACGCCTGACCACACGCACGCTGTAGCTACCATGATGGCTATCAAGATGGGAAAACACGCCTACTGCGAAAAACCGCTGACTCGAACAGTCTATGAAGCTCGCGCTATAGCCAAAGCGGCCCGCGAATCTAAAGTCGCCACTCAAATGGGGAACCAGGGCATGGCGTTTGAGGGAAATCGTCTTATCAATGAATGGTTATGGGATGGGGCCATCGGCCCGGTCCGCGAGGTGCACGCCTGGTCCGACCGGCCGACGCACAACGGGAATCTGTTCTGGGCACAGGGAGTTGACCGTCCCGACGATACACCGCCTGTTCCTTCAACCCTGGACTGGGACCTCTGGCTTGGCCCCGCGCCATACAGACCATATCACCCGGCTTATGTGCCTTTCAAATGGCGCGGCTGGTGGGATTTCGGTTCGGGTGGATTAGGGGACATGGGCATACACAATTTGGCTCCGGTTTTCTCCGCCTTGAAACTAACGGCCCCGACGAGCGTGCATTCCAGCTCGACCCTGGTAAATAAGGAAACCCTCCCGCTGGCCTCGACAGTGCATTACGAATTCCCTGCCCGCGGTGATATGCCGCCGGTCAAGCTGCATTGGTATGATGGCGGGATATTGCCACCGCGTCCGGATGAGCTGGAAGACGAGCGCCAGTTGTCACGTGAGGATGGCCTCATCTTTGTTGGCGATAAAGGCAAAATGTACGTTGAAGGCTGGGGTGGTAACAGTCCTCGGCTGATACCGGAAGAAAAAATGAAGGAATACAAATGCCCGCCAAAGACTCTGCCCCGCTCCATTGGTCACCACAAAGAGTGGATTCAGGCCTGCAAAACAGGCAGTCCCACTCGTTCCAGTTTTGACTTCGCCGGCCCTCTCACGGAAGCCGTTTTGCTCGGCACAGTTTCTGTTCAAACCGGCGGCAAAAAACTAATCTGGGACAGTGTTAATCTAAAGGTCACTAACGTACCTGAGGCCAATGAATATCTCCACTATCAGTATCGCGATGGTTGGACTTTGTAGATTTTTACTACTTATTTATCGTTTGGAAAGTTGGAAACTTTAAATGGCAAATATTTGCGTAAAGGTTTTATCTGACGCCGAAATACAGACCATACACGATGCCAGTCTTTCCGTTCTAAAAAAGACCGGCATTATGATTCACCACGATGAAATATTAAAACTTGTCGGCGAAGCCGGTGCTAAAGTTGATAAAGGTAGTAAGATTGCACGTTTGCCAGAGCGGCTGATAATGGATTGTATCACCAAAGCCAAAAAGCAATATATCCTGTACGGGCGTGATTTGCAATGCACTGCTCGTTTTGGTTATGGTGATCTTGTCTTGATGTCCAGCCCCGGCCAGTATGGATGGATAGACTCACAAACCGGCCGGCTTCGCTCCGCCACGATAAAGGATGCGCGGGATGCGATATGCTTGGGAGATGCTCTCCCTAATATCAATATTGTAGGCTCAATGGCTCAGCCTGAAGAGATCTCTGAAAAGTATCGGGAGGTTTTTTTAACAGCCGAGCTGGTGAAGGGAACCTGCAAGCCGACAAGGACCTGGGTTTTCAATCGCCGCACGGCTCGTTACGTCCTGGAAATATACCGTACTGTTGCAAGTGGCGAAGCGGCCCTGCGCAAACATCCAATGACGGAAGCATTCCTGGAGCCGATTAGCCCGCTCCAACTTCCGCACGACGGATTGGATGCTATGATTGAGTTTGTACAGGCTGGCCAACCGGTCAACATCGGCCCGATGGCGATGGTCTCTGGAACGGCACCGGCTACATTGGCCGGGGCGTTAGCCCAGGAAAATGCTGAAATTCTTGCCACCGTAGTTGTCTCCCCACTTTTGGCACCGGGCCCATCAGTGACGTATGGTGGAATCCCCCACATCATGGACCCGGCTACAGGTATTTGTTGCTTTGGCTCGCCTGAGCAGATGCTAATGGCTGTGGCCTGTGTCCAGATGGGACGTTTTTACGGTTTTCCTGTCTATATAAATGTCGGCTTGACGGATGCAAAAGTCCCCGATGTTCAGGCCGGTATTGAAAAAGGTTCCTCCATGATGTTGGGTGCATTGGCAGGCGCTGATACCTTCGGACACGCCGGTATCTGTGGAACCGACCATGGCGCGAGCCTTATCTGGCTGGCTATCGACGATGAATTGATGGCGTATGTCAAACGAGTTGTGCGCGGTTTTGATATTAATGAAGAAACTGTCGCCACCGAGGTCAT
>JAOUFU010000114.1 GCA_029858035.1 Phycisphaerae bacterium | reverse complement strand
GAGGCGGATGGGCTTGGCAAATCACTTTCTCTTAAGGAGGCCGGTGACTATGGCAATGACGTAGACAATTGGGAAGCGGCCACGCCTTCGCCCGGCGTCGCAAATCCGTAAAATCCCGGCCAAAAGAACAAATATATCATCTGTTCAAGATCGGTGAAAACGGTAGCGCCAGAAAAATGAGAACTTAGGTAGCCACTATTGCTCTTCATCATCGCTGGGACTGATTATTCTGATGCTATCAGTACCGTAGAAGTACTGCCCTGTACAGAATCTGCCTATGACGGTTAGCTCTATATCTCCATTATCACCAGCAACGGCAAACAGTTTAGCTTTATCAAAAACAGCGTGAATTCCGGTGTCACTTTTCGCTTCTATGCTCGGCGGGATGAGGCGCTGCCGGGCTGCTTTGACAGCTCCCGGATAGAGAACCAACGGTTCATACGCGTCAATATCAGCTTTGACTATCAACTCCGGCAGACGCATTATTGCCGATATTTTTTCGCCTCCCCCGCTACGAATAATCGTGCGTGGAAGTATAATGAGTTCGCATTGTGTCGTTGCCACAGCTTCACAGGCACCCATATCAAAATCGGACGACTCGTCATTACTATCAACGCCCGGGAAATCAAACGGGCGAATATTGCCATCGATGTCCTCGTATACATCGGCTTCAATCGCTGCATCGATACAAGGTGAGCCAGCCAGCAACCGATAGTCTCCGTTATTGACATCGGCGAAAAGTGGGTCGGCGTCTATGTTGCCCACATCCGGCCACCCACCCTGCACGTCGCTGTAAGTAATTATGATAGTCGAATTGTCGTTGTTCCATACTTCATCACCACCATCCCAGAGGATACAGTTGGCGAGCTTCAGGTAGCTTGGATACTGCTGGTCATTAGAATCGCAAACCACGGCATTTCCATTTGGTGCTGAATTTTCCGCAAACGTGCAGTTGGTCAAAGCGGGTTTGGTGCGCTCATAATTGTACATCCCGCCTCCGCAGTTCGCCGAGTTGCCGCTGAATATACAGTTTGTCAGCGTCGGGCTGCTCTCGTAGTTGTACATCCCGCCGCCATAGTCCTCAGCCCTGTTACCGCTGAACGTGCATTTGGTAAGAGTCGGGCTGGTGATGTTGTTGTATGTCCCGCCGCCGGAAGACGCCGAGTTGTCGCCGATGACACAATTGTCAATCGTGAAGGCACAATCGTCCGGGCCGTAGCAGATGTACTCGCCTCCGCAATCGAACATTCCTCCGCCGCGATAATCAGCCAGGTTCGCGATGATTGTACAGTCGGTTATGGGGCCGTTGCAGTAATATAATCCGCCTCCATCTCCGGCCGAGTTACCGGCTACAGTGCAGTTGGTGACAGGGCCGTCGCACTCGTACAGGCCGCCACCTCCATCCAGAGCTGAATTGCTTTTGATTATGCAGTTACTTATGCCGGCATGGGCACCTGCTCCATAAATACCTCCGCCCCCGGCATTAGTGCTTCCGCCTGTGATTGTTAAGCCACAGATATGACAAGTGGTGTCCTCGGTCCCCGCAAGATTTACGACACGGCCGCTCATTGTCTCAGGGTCGCGGTCAGTATCACCATCTATTACCGTGGCCGCCACGACATTAGGATCATTCGGATCGCTGCCGGTGAGAGTGATATTGCGTCCTCCGAGGTAAATGTTCTCGTAATAGGTGCCTTCGGCCAGGACAATGACCTCGCTGGGCCGGCTGAAGAACAACGCCTGCTGGATGGTGACCGAATCGGAGGGAACCTGCCATGTTCGCAGCGGGTCGGCAGCCAGCGGGTCGGTTCCGCCCAGGATTTCCAAACCATCAGCTAAGCCATCGCCGTCCGTATCAGGCAGATTTGGATGCGTGCCGTAAAGGCCCTCTTGCGATGCTGTCAGCCAGTCACCGTCTATGTCCGGCGTGCTGCCGGCCTCATAACAGCCCATATCGAGCTGCCCGCCTGCCATCCGCGTCATGCCGTCACGGTCAGTGCAGGGCAGATTCATACAATAGTAATAATTGCCCGAATCTTTGCATGGTGAATTGGGCAACAAGTGATAGTCGCCATTTTGGGCATCAATAAAACAAGGATCGCCGCTTATACAGCCAATACCATCAGAGCCACCCTGCACGCAACTGTACAGTGGTACGGAAGAGCCGGACAGAACCGGGCCACCAGCCGAATTGCCGGGGTCCCCGTTCCAAATGATGCAATTGATGATAGGGCCGAAGCAGCTATCCAGCCCACCACCTGAGTTGTCGGTGATTGTGCAGTTGATAATCGGGCCATTGCACGAGTAAAACGCGCCTCCACGCGAGCCGGCAATGTTGCCGTGGATTATACAATTGGTAATCGGCCCGTCACATCCATACAGCCCGCCGCCAACATTTGCAGCGTTGTCGGTGATAGTGCAGTTGCTGACCGGCCCGAGGCCGCCATACAGCCCCCCACCATTCCACTGGGCCGAGTTGCCGGTAATCGTGCAGTTGGCAAACACCGCACGGCTGCGTTCCAGGCCGTAAATTGCACCGCCATATTCGGCTGAATTTGCGCTGAACGTGCAGTCGCCGAGCATCGGATTGCTGTCATCGCTGCTGTATATCGCGCCACCCCAGAATTGGGCCGAGTTATCGGTGAATTCGCAGTTGGTTACCTTCGGGCTGCTTTCGTAGTTGAACATACCGCCGCCGTGCGAAGACGCCGAATTCTCGCTGAACGTGCAATTCTGTAGTTTCGGGCCGATAAACGATACGTCGTATACTCCGCCGAAGCTGTACATACCTGCTCCGTATGTCGCCGAGTTGCTGCTGAAATTACAGTCACTGATCGTGGGTCTGCTGTGGTCGTTATAAATTGCGCCGCCGTGTCTGGCCGAGTTGCCGCTGAATGTGCAGCCGACCAGCGTCGGGCCCTGGTAACAGTAGCAACAAGCCACCGCGCCGCCCCAGCGAGCCGAGTTTGCGCTGAAGGTGCAGTTGGTCAGTATCGAGCTCGAACTGCTGTTGCGATTGCCTATTGCGCCGCCCCAGTATTGGGCCGAGTTCCCGTAAAACATACAGTTAATCAGCGTCGGACTGCTTCCGATACAGTAGATTCCTCCACCCTCGTCATTAACGTATCCATTGATAATCATAACTCCGTCCAGGACAGATGAAGCCCCTTCGCCGTTGTGGAAATAGAAACCGCGGTGCGGATTGTACCTGCTCCCCTGGCAATCAATGATACAGCTCTCGGGGCCGTTCTCACTGCGAACGATTATCGCCCTGCCCAAAAAGTCAATATCGCGATTGCCCTGGCCCTGGTAGAATCCATCAGAAATCCATACGGCTCCTCCATTCCAGGAGCGTTTGATTGCCTCTTGTATGGTGGAGCATTGCGTTGGGACATAAATATCTCGTGGGCCCTCATCAGTAGTGAATGCGAAACATTCGCCGGCATTGTCGTCCACAGTTTTGTTCCCAACAGCATCAGCAGCCTCAACAATATAAAAGTAGTCCGTTTCGGGGGAAACCCCGCTCAGCTTTATGGAATGGCTGGTTGCTAAAATTGAAGATGTTGCCTCGATAATGTATGGTCCACCACAGGTCAGACCAGCAAGCACACGCGCGGTAGTCGGTTCATTTGTTTGGAAGGTAACTTCAGGCTCAGGGCCCGGCACGTCGATTTGAACATTAAAAATCTCCGGACTTTCACAATCCGCTGTTGCTGTGGCGGTCACCGCTGCCGGATTACCAGTGCCGTCATCACCATCTAAATACGTTGCCGTGATAATCTGACCCTGCGAGAGCTGCAATGTGCCGTCTTCAGCGATAACTGCATCAGAGGATGTACGGATTGTCCCTGTAAAGAGCCAGGGCTTGTTTATGTCTTCGACAATAGTTGCCGTCTCCAGGTCGCCTCCGTCGGTTGTTACAGTTATTGGCTGCGTTCCTTGTCCTATAAGATCGAAATCGAACACCTCAATACTCACAGTATCATCGCACGAATAGAAGTCACTATCGAAAGTAACGATGCCTTCGAAACTATCTCGCACCGCTTTATAGGCATTGACCCTGCCGGCTCCAAGCAGGCCGTCATAGCCCGGATTTTGCGTGGATATGTCGTCTGTAGTTTCGAACAACCTCTCAATTATAACTTGGGTGGAGGCGTCAGGATGGTTTGATATAATCAAAGCGATTACAGCCGCAACGTGTGGGCAGGCCATCGATGTTCCTGAAGCAACCGTTGTATAGTCGTCATATATAGTACCCATCGAGGTTTGGCCGGCCCGTAGTGATAAGACGTCAACTCCGGGGGCTGCTATGTCGACCCAGTCACCATAATTAGAAAAGGGCGCTCTTTTGTCATCCGAATTGGTCGCGGCCACTGCAATCATATTCTCGTAAAAGGCCGGATAATGGGGGTAAGCATAATTGTTGTTGCCGGCCGCAGCTACCATTATCACCCCCTGGCTGCGGGCGTACTCAATCACTTCTTCCATCGCCTCCGAGGAATAAGGCCCACCCCAGCTGTTGGATATGACATCTGCTCCATTTTCGGCTGCATAATAAATGGCTGTTACTGCATCGGAGAATAATCCTTCTCCATTCTCGTCCAGAAATTTCAGTGCCATTATCTTTGCATTCCAGCATACACCGGCAATATCGAGCCCGTTATTGCCTCCGGCGGCGATTGTTCCTGAACAATGTGTCCCATGGCCGTGGTCATCATTGGGATCGTTATCGTTGTTGAGAAAGTCATAACCGTATGTGTCGTCTATATACTCATTTCCATCGTCATCAACGTCGTTGTCCGGAATCTCACCGCTATTAATCCAAATATTGCCCTGCAGGTCTCTATGATTATAGTCCACACCCGTATCAACAACAGCTATGATAACTTCCGAGCTTCCGGTGTGTATGTCCCATGCCTCCGGTGCATCCATATCGCTGTCCGGTGTACCCGGGCCGAAGCCATATTTGCCGCTTGCCGGGTAATCCTGGCCTGTGTTGTTCAAAGGCCATTGCAGAGGATAAAGAGGGTCATCAGGTTCCACCGAGAGGTGTCCCCCTTGGGACTCACAAATTGAAACCATGTAATTCAGCTCGGCATATTCTATACTCGCATCTTTATTGTACGCAGCCACAACTTCCTGGATGGATTCATCCGGCGCAAGGGCAAACTGCAGTTTGTATGTCCTGTCAAGTGCAGGGACAGTTGCTTTTTCAGGAGCACGTCTTAGCCGTTGAAGAATGCGTTTTTCCTGTTTTGTCAACAATGCCTTATCTTTTTTCGATAAGGCATTTAGTTGCTCTCTGTTTGCCTTGAAGTTCTTGAACAGAGGTTTGATATTCCTGAGGCCGAATTTATTATTTAGTTTGTCCAGCGAGCCGGGCAGCTCTAACTGCGCTGCGTCAAAGCCGGCGGAGGTTTTTTCTTCAAGAGCTGCGGCGGCGGTATTCTTGAATTTTACGATTATTTCATCAGGGGCAAAACGCAAAAAGTCGCGCTTGGGGGCCCCAAAAACGACTATAGCTGGGGTAAAAAACACGAATAAGAGACTCGCAAAAGCAATTCTCCTCCTCATTTTAGCACCCTTAAATCTTAAAGTGTCTGTTCAAAATAAAGCGGAAATCAACAATAGAAATTATAGCATAAATCCGGTAATAAATCAAGAATTAGCCATATAATAAGCCGCATGATTGCGAATTTGACAGCGGGCTGCGATTCAAGTAACATTACGCTTTCTATGCATCATGATAGACGAATCTCGACTGAACTAAATATGGTACGAGAATGAGCGATAAGGTTGTTTTATCTCTGGATATTGGGACATCAAATCTGTGTGCATTGGCACTTTCGTGTGATTCGCTTGGGCCGGTGGCAATCTGCTCAAAGATAAATGATACTGAAATCGCGAACCTTCCTGCAGGCCATCATGAGCAGGACCCGTTACGCATTCGGGATTTGTGTCTTGAATTGATTCAAAAACTGTTGAGTGAGAAGAAAGTTCGTGAAAATGAGGTTGTTGGCATCGGTATCACCGGCCAGATGCACGGCGTGCTGCTGGTTAACTCTGACCTTCAGCCGCAAACAAATCTAATCACATGGAGAGACCAGAGAACTCTTGCAAGCGATAAATCCGGCTATATTGATAAGGCTGTAGAGGCTTTGGGAGCAGATATGCAGCAGCGTACGGGCTGCCGTTTACATGCGGGATATGGTGGAGCGACATTGCAGTGGCTCCAGAAAAACGGCCGGCTTTCTGAAGGTGCGGTTGCATTAACGATTGCTGATTATGTCGCCGGCTGCCTGACCGGAGTTTGCGCTACTGAAGCGACCCACGCTGCAAGCTGGGGAATCTTTAATCTTCAAAAAGGTGATTGGGATTCGGAAGCAGTTGATAAGCTCGGTATTCCAAAGAAAGTGCTGCCGACACTTAATTCAACGGCAAAGCCTTTGGGTACAATTCTGCCCGCTATCGCAAAGCAGCTTGGTCTTGGATCTGATGTGCAGGTTTGCAGTCCGGTGGGTGATAATCAGGCCAGTATTATTGGGGCCGCAGGTTTTGCCGACGATGTGTTGGTCTTAAACCTTGGCACCGGCGGGCAAATCTCCATTCCTCAAAAAGTGTATAAGTTTGTCGAGGCACTTGAGACCAGGCCTATGCCGTTCGGCGGTTTTATTCTTGTAGGCGCGAGCTTGTGCGGTGGATGGTCATACGCTTGTTTGCAAAAGTTTATTCAGGCAACTGTCAGGGAATTTACCGCCGCAGAGCTAAACGATGAAGAGATTTATAGCCGGATGAATGAGATTGCAGCAGAAACTGAGAAAGGAGCTTCGGGGATATCAGTGGACACTCGCTTTAGCGGCACTCGGCATGAGCCGAACCTTAGGGGAAGTATCAGCGGTATAGGAGTGGATAATTTTACTGTTTCCAATCTGGCACGAGGCTTTGTCGAAGGCATGGTTACCGAGCTTGCCGACATGGCATCCAGGGCTTCAATCAAAGATTTTACGAGAATTATTGCCAGCGGCAACGCTGTTCGCAGAAATCCGGTGGTACCCGATGTGATTGAGTCGATTTTTGGTTTGCCGTGCTATATAAGTACCAATCGAGAGGCGGCGGCCCGCGGGGCGGCTTATACCGCTGCCATTGGTTTGGGATTAGTATCCAAAGATGATGTTTGTCCCGACTTGGAGATGGGTAAATGAATGTTTTCTCCACAGGTTGGAGCGAAGGATTTGATGGGCCCGGCCGACGCTGGGTAGTGTATCTGAAGGGATGCAATTTTCGATGCAGGTGGTGTGCCAACCCGGAGGGTCTGTCTGCCGGGCCGCAAATTTTGTTCTATCCTGACCGTGCTCGGTACGCCGACAAGGCGTGTCCGTATGGGGCTGTTTCAAAATCATCAGGTAAATGGACGCTCGACCGCAGTAAGTGCGCAGTATGTCCCGATTTTTCCTGTGTTAAAGTCTGGCATCATCCCGCATTTGAGTACGTCGGCCAGGAAGTTCCCATTGCTGAGATTGTTGAACGCGCGCAGCAATATCGACCGCTTTTTGGCCGCGATGGCGGTGTTACCTTCGGCGGAGGAGAGCCAACACTGCAGGCAAATCAGCTTTTGCTGGCTATTAAGGCATTGCGAAAGAAGGGTATTCATACCGCTATGGAGACAAACGCAAGTACCGCAGATTTTCAAAAGTTTGTCGGACTGGTCGATTTGCTGATTTGCGACCTCAAGTGCATTTCAAATGATAAGCACCTGCATTGGATGGATGCAGATAATCAGCTTGTCCTCCAAAATCTGATGTCTATAACGAACAAACAACCACAGCTCATAATTCGTATACCTTATGTGAAGGGTATGAACGACGGCAAAGAAGAAATGGAGAAGCTCAGGATGTTTTTGTATGATTTGGCCATGCAGCGGGAATATTTGGAGGTGCAGGTTCTAAGGCAGCATCATCTGGGTGAGCCTAAGTATGCTGCTCTCGATATTGAATATCCGATGCAGAATGGGCCCCTTCCGGAACGCAATGAGGCACAACGCTTTGTTGATGAGCTTGTCAACTGCGGATTCAGTGCGTCGCTGGGAGGTTAGACCTGATAATAGGAACCAGACAATGATAAGATTAAATTATGCGTTCAAAAACATATTACAAGATGGTGTAGAGCTTGTTCGGAAAGCCAAACGCTCTCAGGAAAGTATGGATGAGTGGTTCTTCGTTCAGGAAATCAAGATGCAGGAGCATGAGGCAATGCGGTCCGAGGGCGGCAATCCTGATGACGCTACCGGACAGGCGGAGCTTCTCTGCCGGGTGGTTCGGCGTATACCGATTTCCATCATCAAAGGAAGTGCGATTGCGGGAACGCAGGATGGTGCCTTCTCGGCTTCTTATGCCTTGATAAATCCTTCTTTTAAGGTGGAAGAATTTGCCGGCTACTGCGATCCCACCGCAATCTATGATGATGTTTCGCCTAATCCTAAAAGTGGTATTACGAAGCAGAGAATACAGGCGGTTCGTCGGTACTGGGAGAAGACTGCCTACGTTAATGACTTGCGGGCAATTTACACCAAGGCCGGCGATGAGATCAATGAGGTTGTTTATTTTGTCGAGCCGGTCACCGGCCATACTATTCCGGATTTACGTCCCTTTCTAAAAAATGGCGTTCTTGCTATGCAGCAAAAGGCCCGCGAGTCGGGGCAGGAATTCGGCCGGATTATGGCAACGGCTCTCGAGGCCGTAATCATACTGGCCGAGCGATATCGAGAACTCGCCGAATCCGAAAGTAAGAAGGAAGATTGTGAGAAAGAAAAGGCGCGATTGTCGCGCATTGCCGAGATTCTAAGCCGCGTGCCGGCACAGCCGGCAAAGACTCTGCACGAGGCTATTCAGTCTTTTGTGCTCCTGTGGCAGGTAATGGCGTTGGAACAGGCGCCTAATCCTTATGCTTTTTCCGCAGGCAATATCGACAGAATACTCCAACCTTATTACAGTGAAGCTGATACCTCTCGCGAAGAAGCGGTAGAGCTTGTCAGGCACTTGTTGTGTTTTTTCCAGGTCGGCAGGCGCTGCTGGGCAATATCACAGAATGTCATTGTTGGCGGAAGGGATGAAACTTCTCGTGACCTTGATTGTGACATGACCTATATTGTGTTGGATGCCTTCTTCGAGACAAATGACCCCCAGCCGGCTCTATCCGTCAAGGTCCATGCCGGCACGAGCGAGGCCCTTTATCGTTCGCTGGGACGTTTCTTTTACTCTCCTGGCCATTCGACGCCCTCGCTTTTTAATGACGACGTGATGTTTGAAATATTAAGAGGTCGAGGTGTGGCTGACGAGGACCTGCCGGACTATTGCATCGCCGGCTGCCAGGAGCCGCTTATCATGGGTAAGGCATCGCTGAATACGACGAACACCTGGCTGAATCTGGCAAAAGTTTTGGAGCTGGCGGCCAATGATGGTATCTCTCTTATATCCGGTAAAAAGATAGGCCCATCATGGCGGGAACTGGGCTATACGCAAGGTCCCGATGCCGTTTACGAAAATCTGGAAAAGGTCTTTTATGATTTACTTGATAAGATATTGCCGCGCATGCGAGATGCAGGCAATTCCTGTACGGCACTTTTGGGCAGGGAAAAACCCGTTCCATTTACTTCGGCACTGATGGACAGTTTCCACACCTGGCGCGATATGCGTGACCCTCAGGAGCAGGGAACCCGCTACAACGCAAGCGGCTGTCTTATCCACGGGCTTTCTGTAGTTGCAGATTCTCTATACGCGGTCGGCCGCGCTCTTTCTTACGGCAAATGGACTGCAGCAGATATTCGTGACGCGCTGCAGAAGAACTTTGAAGAATATGGAGAATTACGTCACTTTCTCTCAAGTCAGGATAAATTCGGCAACAATTGCGACCAGGTTGATGCAATAGCAGTTCAGCTTGTCAATGGCGTCAGCGATAGGATCAATAACTTAACAAATCCGACAGGCAACAATTACCTGGCCGATTGGTCGACCCCAAGCACTCATCTTCTTTACGGCTACTGGGTGGGAGCGACGCCGGATGGGCGAAAAACAAGGACAATGCTGGGTTTTGGAGTAGACCCGCATCCTGCCTTTGACCGTAACGGTCTGCCGAATCGGCTCCTTTCAGCATGGAAGCTGCCCTATCTGAAGATGACCGGCGGATATGCTTCGCATATTGGATTGCGTCAGAATAGTGCCAAAGATGCAGACAGCCATGAGGAAAAGGGAATCTGGATGCGGGATAACATCATTAAGCCGTTATTTAGATTGGGTATCGAACACAAGGAGTCACCCTATTATGTCTATTTTAATATAGATAGTGCTAATCACCTGCGCCAGGTTCTGAAAAATCCCGCCAAATATGCTCCAACCGGCATATACATTATGAGAATCCACGGCACATTCGTTAACTTCCTGGACCTGTC
>JAOUFU010000113.1 GCA_029858035.1 Phycisphaerae bacterium | reverse complement strand
GAGAATCTCGGTGCGCACACCATCCGCATCCGGGATGCGTTTTACAGCTTTGCCGATCTGGTCATCAAAGCTCGGCCATCCACAATCGGACTTGAACTTCGAAGACGATTCAAAAAGCTCGGCGCCACATCGTTTGCACGTGTAAACGCCTTTTGCGAAATGTTTGTCGTATTTGCCGCTGAAAGGAGGTTCTGTTCCCTTGTGAATTATGACCCTCTCTTCCTCGGGAGTCAGTCTGTTATACATCTTTTGCTCCTTAGAAATCCTAATGCCATCCAGGAAAATGCCAACGAACTTTTGCAGGCCTTTTATGACATTAGGTATCCGCACGGGGACCTGGTTGTTAGACGCTTTTTCAGGGGGGGTGGACAGGGAGCGAGCGGTGAATCCACCACCCGCAAGGATGAGGGAAAGGAGTATCAATAACAGCCATGGTCTTTTCTGAAAAGCCCTTGTTATCCTCATCTTCGACCACCTCATTTCGTCAACTGAGAAACCTTATTGTAATAATTTATACTCATAATCCAAGGTCAGAGTTCGTAAATAAAACGGCAGGGCGGAAGGAATCTGTGCGTATGCTCTTTAAATCGTGTTTTCCGGGATATTAACAAAACCGTAAACCGTTGGAGTGCGTAAGCTCAAGTCGCCCTTTGGTTAGTGGGGGCATGTATGCAGCGGGTGGTAGGGTAATTAGATAGCCTTTCCTTAAGAACTAATACATGACTTGACTCGTAGAAATTATAGAAAGAATGTTTTTTATGCTCCTGCCACACCTCTCTCCTCCTCCTCACAGGCGGGGGCTTTAGAAATCCCCTCTTGGGGTGTTTTTACAAAAAAAATACACTCGTCTGTGGGCAAAGATCGTAAAAACCATGGTGACGTATCAAAAGTGGTGGGTGCATTTTGCCGATAGCACAGAATAGCAGTACATTTACGTAACTTATCTTGCAAGGGAGCAAAAATATGACAGATAACAAACCATCTGTTCTGCAGAAAGAACGAAGGCTGAGAACTCGTTGGCAAATCCCTAAATCACTGGATGCTAAAGTCACGGTCTGGACCCAACAGGAGGCAGGAGATGATCGGAATGATGATTCAGAGCAGTATTGGCAGGGTTGTTTAGGTAACATCTGTGACCTCGGAGCGCAGATTATAGTGGAGGATGTCTGCTGGGAACAGTTACGCACAAATCAGAAGGTAAAGCTGGAACTTAATATTTCTTCAAGTGAAACTGAAATTAAAACTGAAGCAACAGGCCGGGTTAGATATATTGTGCCCGATGAGCAGGATAACAGAATTAAACTGGGGATTAAGTTTTCAGAATTTGAACTTAATGCTGATACAAAAAGGGCAATTCATCAGGTCTGTGAAGCTGTAGGACGTTGTCCTGAATGCAAATTTGATGAGTGTCCAAACCTATAAGTACATTCCTAAGGTAATACTCTTTATCTTTTCAGGAATCTTACCTACTTATTTGGGTGGTGTGAAGGGCTTTCTCGCGTTTACTGCCGAATTAACTGTGGAGGTTGAGCCATTGCAAAACACACCGTTTTTCTTTACCATATCTTCCAAAATTCACCTTTGACAGTACATAAGGAATCTTATATAAGTGATTGAAATCTAAAAATAAGCATGGAATTGTTTTAAAGAGGGTGACAGAGAAGTAAGAGATTATAAGATTGAAATAAAGGAGAAAACAATGAGTGAAGAGAAACGGCCTGGTGGTTTGACTGCTCTTGCAGTAATAAATTTTGTATTTTCCGGCTGGGGTTTTATTAGTCTTCTTGGCCTTGCGGTCTTCTTTGCTTTCATTGGTAAAATACCGACTGATCAGATGCAGGAACCTCAAAAGACCCAGTTTGAGGCTTTTCAAGACATGGGGGTATATGTATTTGTTATGATCTTTGTCCTTTCGCTGATATCCAGTGTGCTTTTGCTGCTGTCAGGTATAGGTTATCTGAAACAAAAGAAATTTCTTGGGCGGACCATAGGCAATATTTATGCAGTCATTGCTATTGTCGGCAGCGTTTTCTCCGGAATGATGTTTCCATCCGAACTTGGTGGAGGTTTCAATATCGGGTCGATCATCGGCCTGATATATCCAATACTAACACTTATTCTGCTCAATACCACTTTCAGGGATGACCTGACCAACTGAGCCGTATAGTTCTACGGTCGTTTTCCAGGTTGGGATTGGAAGTGAAATGAAACTGAAAACAATAACTATCGGTCATGTTCGCCTTATCAGCCTGTACTGGAGCCGTTATGCGGTGCGTAGTGGTTCGGGACTGGTCTATCTTATGATTGCGCTGATCTTTGGTCTTTCGATGGCTCATATATTGATCATGCCGGTTGAGCAATTAATTGCCCGACAAAAGCGTGAAATGGGGAACGCTGATCCTCAGTTCATCAAGAAAACAATAATAGATATAGGCCGGCCGGTCATCCAATTTGTTTTCGGACAAAAAACACTTGAGGAAATAGGCCAGGAAAGTATGGCACGTCAGAGGAGCTTTCGTGATAAAGATGGCGGACCTGAGGATGCGGCAGCCGGGCCGAACAAGGACGCCGATATCGACCCCTGGATAACATTTCTTCTTGAGAAAAGGCCCGCCCTGTTATCAGCGATTTTTATGTTGTTGATATTCGGCATGCCTTTTGCCATATCCTTCCTTGGGTATAATCAGGTGAGCGGTGATATCCAGAGCCACGGTCTGCGTTATCTTCTTTTGAGAACGGAACGCAGCAGCATCTATTTCGGTCGTTTTCTGGGAACGGTCATTTTTTCTACCGCGGTTATGGCCATTATTGTTGTTACCATTACATTTTATCTCGGTATGAAAACCAGAATCTATCCTGCCGGGGCACTGACACTTTGGGCTTTGCACGGTTTTCTTGCGCTGTCGATTCTTATGGTCCCGTACATTGCTGTTTGTTCATTGATTTCTGCATCAGTTGATTCACCTTTTCTATCTTTGGTCTTGGCGAAAGTTGTAATTGCCGGTGTCCTGCTTATGGGTCTTCTCGGCAGCATTTACTGGAAACCGGCGAAATATTTACTTTATGCTTTACCCTGGGGTTGGCAAAGCAATCTTTTGCATCCTGAGCCGGCGCGTTGTCTGCTTGCTGCTTTAGGGTGTCTTGTTTATGCGGGATTTTTTCTGTTTCTTGGTTATTACCACTTTGAGAGGCGTGATCTATAGGTCCTGAAATGACGCATGTAGTATCTATACAGGGATTATCAAAAAGCTTTGGGCGGATTCAGGCCCTCAGTAACGTGTCTTTTGATGTTCCTTCACATTCCATATTTGGCCTGCTTGGCCCGAACGGAGCGGGCAAGACGACACTTTTTTCCATAATCGCAGACTTCCTGAAGGCCGATGCCGGCAGAGTTGAGGTTCTTGGCATTGATACAAGAAACATTTGGAAATTGTGTGGACGTCTAAGTATTCTTCCACAGGATGCACGCTTCCAGCGGAATGTGCCCATCCTGGAACAGCTCGTTTTTTTTCAGTTACTGGCCGGTCGTACAAAGCAGCAGGCCCAGGAAGAGGTCCTGCAAAGTCTTGAGCTGGTCGGTCTTCAGTCGTTTGCTAAAAGGCGTGTGGGCAGTTTATCTCACGGCATGGTTAAACGTTTGGAAATTGCACAGGCTTTTCTTGGGTCTCCTGAAGTTATCCTTCTTGATGAACCGACAGCGGGGCTCGACCCGGCCAGTGCGCGTCAGATTCGGGATCTGGTCAAGCAATTACAACAAAGCGCTACTATCATTGTCAGCTCCCACAATCTCGATGAGATACAGGAGCTTTGTGACCATGTTGCGATATTGAACCTTGGCAGCCTTGTTCTTTCCGGCTCGGTGGACGAGATTACCCTTGCGGACCGGGAATATATTCTGTTCCTGTCCCGGCCGTTACAAGATACCGAACTCCAACAGTTAAGCTCAATTGACGGAGTGCGCAGCATACAAATGCCATCTCATGCGGGAGCCAATCATGGCAAAGGGTCGGCAGAGTATTTAGTGAGACTTAACTTATCTGCAGAGCAGGTCAATCAGGATGGTGTTCTTGCCGCTATTCTGCGCGGTGTTTTAGATATGGGAGTCACACCGCGAAAGCTTACTGAAGGACGCAGCCTGGAAAGTCAATTCCTGGAAGTAACCGGCGGGCAAAGCAGTCATCCGTAACTCTTGGTTCGGCCCAATATTATCGGTTTCCCAAGTAACAGCTATCCACATCCATTATGGTTCGACAGCCTCACCATCCTGTCAGAATCACATATTTGTGAGCAGTAGATATATTGTTCCGTGGAAAAGCCACGGCCGTGACGGAAGCCTGCTTGGAGTAAAGCTCTTCCTTCTCAGCTTGAGTGCGATGATTTTAAGAAGAAAAAGATAGAGTTTGTTTTTTTCCGAATCCTTTTGTACGATGAATAAGGACATCTATAATCTTTAAGGAGCTTATCATGTGCGATACTGAAAACAAATGTGAAAAGCCGGAGAACCTGAAAACAAATCCGGAAGAATGTACTCCTGAACAGATAAAAGAATGTCACGGTGATGTTGACCAGCATCCCTGTATTGAGGAGCAGGATCAAGAGTAAGCCTTGACAACAGGAAGCCGGCTCTGCCACCCTTTTACTCCTGGGCCTCAGTGTGATGATGCTAAGAAGGAAATGCGCTTAAAGCATAAATGGCGTACCGATGTGGCAGACTTGCGGGACTATCGGTAACGGGATTTTTCGGCAGCGAACACCAGGCTCTGCGATTCAATTTTGAACCTGCTTTGAGGCTGGATTTGTTAAGCCGGATTTAGTATATTGGATTAAGCCCAGCGGCGTTGCTGAGCGCAAAATCACAAAAATATTTAAATCACAGTACAATGAAGGGAAAAAGCGATGAAATCAACATTGTGTATTAAGGTTTTATGGTTGTCCGCATTCGCGATCCTTTTTGCTGCGGGTTCGGTTTACGCCGAAGATGGCGCCCTTTCAACGAAGCTTATTGAGCGGATTCAGTCGGATTTTGAAATGGACACTCACATCCGGGCGATGTACAACTCGATAACAAACAACAACGTTAAAAACCTGGCCCTGAACAGGGACATCATGCGGCAGCACAATGAATTCTTCAGTAACAAGGTAAAAGTCAAAGGCATTACGAATCAGAAATCCAGCGGCCGATGCTGGTTGTTTGCCGGACTAAATTCGCTCAGGCCGGCCGTCATCGCAAAGCATAAGCTAAAAGAGTTTGAATTCTCACAGATTTATTTGGCCTTCTGGGACAAGATGGAAAAGGCAAACACTTTCCTTCAGTATATGATCGACTTTCGGGACATGGACCTGATGGATAGGAAGATGGTAATTATACTCCGTGGAGAACCCGGGGACGGAGGGTACTGGGAAAATTTTGCCGACCTTGTAAATAAATATGGCCTTGTCCCAAAAGGGATTATGCCGGAAACGAACAGCTCGGAAAATACGAGAACGATGAATCAGGTACTATACCAGAAACTGCGGTCTGATGCGGTCAAACTCCATAAAATGCATCGGGCCGGCAAAAGCATTCAGGTAATGAGCAAGGCAAAGGAAAAGATGCTTGCCGAAGTATATCGAATTCTTGTGATGAGCTTGAGCGAGCCGCCAAAGCAATTTAGCTTCAGATATCAGACGAAAGACTCCTCCAAAGACAAGGACGAGGATAAGGAAAACAATGGGGACGAAGACAAAGAAGAAGATACTGTTGATAGTGACGAAACCCTGCAAATCAATACAACGCCGAAACGCTTTTTCGCCGAGTTCGTCGGCGTAAATCTCAATGACTATGTAAATATCTTCAACGACACGACAAGGGACTACCATAAGCATTACCAGATAAGTATGTCTCGAAATCTTTACGATGGCCATGATATCAGTTATGTAAATGTGGACATCGAAACACTTAAGAATATCGCGGTCCGTTCCATCACGGATGGAACGCCGATGCTGTTTGCCGCGGACGTCAGTTACGACCAGAGCAGCGAGCATGGAATTATGGCGGACGGACTCTATGATTATCAATCCATCTATAATATTGATATCAGCCTGACAAAGGCCGAACGGGCCTTGTATCGCAGCAGTGTGCGAAATCACGGAATGACGCTCATCGGCGTTGACCTTAAGGATGCAAGGCCGGTAAAGTGGTGGGTCGAAAACAGTTGGGGCGCCGATAAAGGCAGCAAAGGATACTGGACAATGTATGACGACTGGTTTGACTTGCACGTTTATAACATCATCGTGCACAAAAAGTACGTACCCGGAGAGATTCTGAAAATTAAAGATGAGCCAGCTGTTCTCCTTCCGCCCTGGGACCCAATGCTGTAACGTCCGTCTCTGTCCCAGCCCGATTTAAAAAACGCAATGGAGCACAGTTGTAGCTGAACTCCGGATCCGCTGCGCTCTTGCTCCTCGGCCGGGGTGTGGTGCTTTTACGCAAAAGAAGCTAAGGTTTTGGTCAACGGCGGCGAATACGCGAACCGCTTTCGACTTTGGAGATTTTCAGGGGGACAGGAATCGAAATACGAAGTAAATTCTGAATTCAAGATTAATTTATACAAAAACAAAGATTCCTGCCGCATGGGAGTGTTTTTTTCTGATTAGAGTTCAAATTATTTTGATAGACTAAATCCTCCTCAATCCCTATAATGCTTATACAAAGGAGGCGTTCATTTATGATACGGCTTAATTGCGGTAACTGCGGGCAAAAGATAAAAACCGACGACAAGTATGCAGGAAAGCGTGTTCACTGCCCCAAGTGCAAAACGCTCCTGCAAGTGCCCCAGGCAGAGGGCCGAATAAGTCCCGGCCAAAGCGCAATTATAAGGTTCCGGTGCCCGAACTGCGATCAAAAGATTGGTGTGTCACCGGACTACGCGGGCAAGGTTGTCAGGTGCGCGAAATGCAAACATCGGCTGCGTGTTCCCCAGCCGCCAGGTAAGCCTGCGCAGCCTCAAGCGCCGGAAGGATTGGCGGCACTGAAGGTTGGCCAGGAACTGCCAACTGCAGATGAGGGTAGTATGCGCGGTCTGGGTGACATGGAAGACCTGCTTCAATTAGAGGCCGCTGCCCCATCTCTCGAAGATCCGTTGCAGCTAAGCCCATTAGAAGAACCCAGCGCCGACAGCAGGGCCGAAGACTATGCAAGCCAGTTTCCAACAAGACAATCTTATCAAGCCGATGGCGAGAAAGAGAAAAAGAAGAAAAAGCTGGTGGTTCCAATTGTTATTGGAGCTGTGTTCATCGTGGCGCTGGTGATTGGATATGTGGCCGTGAACAGTTTTATGAGCAGCTTTACGAGCAGCTTGGATACTATTGATGAAAGTCAGGAGATTGCCAACTATGATGAAGCGAAGCAATTTACTGAGGACTATATAGCTTTGCTTGCGGATGGGGATGTAAACGCTGCAGAAGGGCTGCTGAGTCCGGAAGTAAAGGCTGAAACTAATAAGGAGCAGATCGAGAGATTGGCGAAGCTGGTAGGTAAGAAGGAGATAGTGCAATTGCAAGAGGGGCCGACACACTTTGAGGAGGGATTAGCGGGTAATCTATACTATATTTGGTATACACTGAGCTATGGGGAAGATATGCAAGTCTTTATTGCGTGTGTTCGGGAAAGTAATACAGGCTTCACGGTTGATGGTGTTGTAGTGCAAGAGCCATTCGGCCAGGTAGCTGTGATAGGACAGCAAAGCTATGAGGAATTAGCCCAGAAGGCAGTGATGGGCGAATTGTCTAAGTATAAGGGTATTGGTGCTTTAGTTGCAAAAAGCTTTTGCGGGATAATGGTGGTCTTTCTTATCATTGCTCTGATTCAAATTATTTCGATGTGGGTTATATTTGAGAAAGCCGAACAACCAGGCTGGGCTGCGATTGTTCCTTACTATAACATGTGGGTGCTGGCCGAGGTTGGTGATAAACCCGGCTGGATGGGGCTTGGGGCTTGCTTAGCTGGCACCATTACAGCAGTTGTTAGTAATACCATTCCGGTAGTTGGCTGTTGTGCCATTCCAGTAGGCCTCATAGCACAGATAGTACTTTGTATAATGATTTCATTGGGTGTAGCGAACCGTTTCGGGCGTAGTGTTCTCTTTGGAATAGGTCTGAGCTTTCTGCCGTTCATCTTCTATCCTATTCTGGCATTCAGCCGGGATTAGTCCTTCCAATGAGAGCTTGAGGGGGGTAAAACAGTCCTTAAATAAATTAACGGTGTAGACACAGAATTTCCATAGAAGGTGTAACGGTTTTGGCACTTCGGCGTTCTATATTGTAGAATGGAACAGATTATTGTCAGGAGAGCCTTTGTGACGGACGAGTTCAAGCAAACTATGACCAGTGACGAACAGCTTATCAGAGCTACGTTGGGCGGCGATATGGCGGCATTCGGGAAAATCGTTGAAAGGTATTGGAATATGGTAGTCGGCTTGGCAATAAGCAAAATCGGTGAGCCGGCTGAGGCGGAAGACATCGCCCAGGAGAGTTTTATGAAGGCATACTCGCAACTGTACAGCCTGCAACAGCCATCGCGGTTTGCGGGGTGGCTGAGCAAGATAGCTGTGCAGCAGTGCTCCAATACCATCAGGCGAAGGATTCGATGCCAGAGTGCGCTGGGGTGTAAGGCGACGGGATTTGAAGAGGCGGAGACAAAAACAGCAGAGACAGGTAACGATAGATTGACGGCGGGCCAGAGATATTTCATCAGGGAGAGGGTAGAGAGGCTTCCTGAGAAGTTTCAGAAATTGATATTGATGCGTTTTGTCGGGGGACTTTCTGCGATGCAGATTGCAGAACAATTGGGCAAACGACCGGGCACGGTAAGGGTGTGGCTGCACCGTGCCTATAAAATATTACGCAAAGACCTTTCCGGAATTTTAGAGGAGGTCACATAATTATGGACTGCGAAAAATACAAAAAGCTAATCGAAAAATACATCGAGGGTACAATCAGCAATGAACATGTCGCGGAGCTTAAGACGCATTCAGAGACGTGCGAACAGTGCAAAGAGGAATTCGCACAATGTACCGTTTTGGAGGATGTGGTCAGGGAGGCCTTTTCATCCCGGATGTCTGCTGAAGAGGGCAGGGCGTCTGTGATGGCCAGTCTGAGTGCAGGGTCGAACATTACGATGAGGCGTGCTCAATATAATTTAGACTGGTTAGCTGGCAGGCGTGCATCCATTGCGGCAGGTATCCTTTTAGCTATCGGCTTGACGTTAGGCTTTTATATGGGGAGGGCGGGCACTGATAAGCCGACCGGCGCTAAAGTGCCGATGCGCATTGCGGAGCTTAACGGGACAGTTCTTGTGAGGCACGAAGGTCTGGATGCGTGGAAGGTTTTGAAGGCCGATTCAAACATTCATCTCGGTGACACGTTTCACTCAGCGGCCAGGTCGGCTTTTGTGCTGGAGATGGAAGATAAGTCCAGGATTGAAGTGAATCAGAACAGCATGCTGGTTTTGAAGTTGTATAACGGCCAAACCCAGTTTTTTCTTGAGTACGGCAGGTGTACGGCAGCTTTAGAGAGCCCACATCCGCCTTTTTTCATTCGCACTCCACACGGCCGGGTGGAGGCATTAGGAACAGAATTCACAGTCACGGTCGAGTAGACCCAGACAACTGCCGCTTCGCTGTATGTAAGTGACAGAAGGAGATATAGAATGAGAACGAAAACAGCTATACTTTGCGCCGTTGTTCTATTGACGGTGTCAATAATCGGATTCGCACAAAAAACGGAAGTGAGTGTCAAGAAGGGAAAAGTCATAGCCGAGACGGTAAAGACGAGCGTTGCAGTCGAGGCGGGCCGAAAGGCGGTCCTGCTGCCGAACAGGAATCCTGTCGTAGCAGTCGATGATCCAATGGTGGATGACGTGATGGAAATTTACAAGTGGATTGAGGCAGAAAAGCAGGCACAAGTAGAGAAAATAGAAGGTTCCAGTGTCCAGATTTTAAGAATAGACGACGAGAAATCAATCATGTGCGCGTGGCTGTCAGAGGGTACCAACTCTGGCGCCGAAGCGATGAAGGAAATTAAACGCGGGCCTACTCTCATTCTTAAGGAGCCTAAATATTATGATATGGAAGGTAATTTGATACCATTTGAACTGGAAAAGATTGATGCTCGGTCGGGTATTTACACACTTCATATATCCAAATCCATCCAGCCGGGAGGGCAGATTAAATTTATTGGTGTAAGTGAGATTGACAACGCCGTGTTCGAAAAGGAAGGTCCGCTATGGATTCTTCGGCTTAACTATGGCACGAAAGGACACAGGCTGTATTACTATCGCTTCATCCTGCCCGAATCAGCGATCTTTGTCGACTCCACCCAGCCTGCTACGATGATAGATAATGTCGATGGGAGAGTTGCGATTACGATTAGAGTATACACCGGTGAAAGCGGAGACGGAGTGACAATAGCGTATCTATGGCC
>JAOUFU010000112.1 GCA_029858035.1 Phycisphaerae bacterium | reverse complement strand
AGGATTTCGCCGGTGGACCAATCGATTTCTTCCACCGCGTCGCCGTATACCCCGTTAGCGCTTTTCCCGCGAAACTTTTCGCTTGCGTGGACGGGATTGTGGGGCATGGTGTGGGGCAGGTAAATAAAGAAGGATTTATCTTTATTAGCAGTTATGAACTTAATCGCCTCTTCAGTATAGCGTTTTGTAAGTATGTCCTGAACGGCCGGCGCCTCGATGACCCTTTCATTACGCAGCAAAGGCAGCGGTGGGCGATTATTATTTTTTCCTTTTCCCATGTCGTTGCTATAGGGGATACCATAGTAATAATCGAAGCCCTGTCGTGTGGGCAGGAACTCGGGCTGGTCGCCGAGGTGCCACTTCCCGATGCAGGCGGTTGCGTAGCCCTGCTCCTTGAGCAGGTCTGCGATAGTGATTTCATCCGAGTTGAGGCCCTTTTTGTTTACGGGAAAGAGTACGCAGAGGCCGGTGTCGTTTTGGTGCATGTTGACACGGCGGGGATAGCAGCCGGTCATCAAAGACGAACGTGACGGCGTGCATACGCCGCTGGTCACATAGAAGCTGGTAAAGCTCATTCCCTCTCGGGCCATTTTGTCGAGGTTGGGCGTGCGGTGCTTTGTTGAGCCGAAGCAGCCGACATCGCCATAGCCCAGATCGTCACAGTAGATGATAATAAAATTCGGCGGCCGACGGACGCCGGAGCGCTGCTGTGAAGCTGCGGCACATCCGGGCATTGCCAAGGAAGCGGCCGTAAAGCCTGTAACTTTCAAGAAATCGCGACGGTTTAGATTCTTTTTCATGATCTTTCCTGTCGAATAATCCCCCTATAAATTGGAGGAATAAATACTGCCAAGGCCAGGTCCTTCGCTGCGCTCAGGATGGCATTAGTATTTTTGGTTTTATCGGCGATTAATTTTTCCTCTTCTCTTTATGGTTCTTTTACGCTTTGAGCGCTGCTTTATTTTTCTTCCTCCCGACATAGCGGCGCTTAAGGTGTCCACATTCAAACCGCCTCTTAATAAATTCTTTAGTCCGCTGAGTTTTCCCCCGCTCATGGCTTTCATCATATCGCGGCTTCGCTTAAAGGTTTTCACGAGACCGGAGACATCATTGGGCTGTACGCCGGCGCCCGCGGCGACCCGTCTGCGCCTGGATGAATCTATAATGTCAGGCTCGCGACGTTCGCTCGGTGTCATTGAATAAACAATGGCCTCCATTCTTGCAACCTCACCATCATCGATATCCATATCATCGAGCTGCCCGCCCATACCGGGCATCATTTTCATCATATCCTTGATGCCGCCCATTTTTTTTACGGCCTGCATCTGCTTGAGAAAATCATCAAAGCCAAAGCTGCCCTTGGCCATTTTCTTTTGGAGTTTCTCTGCCTCTTCTATCTCAAAATGTTCCTGTGCCTTTTCGACGAGTGTAACGACATCGCCCATGCCGAGTATTCTGCCGGCCATACGTTCGGGGTGGAACTCTTCGAGCTTGTCGAGCTTTTCACCGACACCAATGAACTTGATTGGCTTGCCGGTGACGGCCTTTACGCTGAGTGCGGCCCCGCCGCGGGCGTCGCCGTCAAGTTTTGTGAGGATGACACCATCAAGCTCAAGGCGCTCGTTGAATTCTTTTGCCGAGTTGACGGCGTCCTGTCCGGTCATCGCATCACAGACGAGGTAAATCTGGTGGGGATTGACGGCCCCGGCGATATTGGCCACCTCGGCCATCATCTCCTCATCTACGTGCAGCCTGCCGGCAGTGTCGAGAATGACGACATCGTTGTTATTTTGGGTTGCGTGCTTTATGGCATTTTTTGCGACCTTTACGGCATTCTTGCTTTCCTCTGTGTAGACATCGATATTTAGCTGCTGACCGAGCACAACCAACTGCTCGATAGCGGCGGGTCTTTGCAGGTCGTCAGCTACCAGGAGGGGATTTTTGCCTTTGGCAACAATGTATTTTCCGAGTTTAGCGGCGGTGGTGGTTTTCCCGCCACCCTGGAGGCCGGCCAACATGATTATGGTGGGTCCGGGCGAGACAAAATAGATACTGGTGTCGACGGGGCCCATCAGTTTTGTAAGCTCATCGTTGACGATTTTGACGAGGACCTGGCTGGGATGCAGGCTCTTTATCACCTCGGCACCGACGGCGGCCTGGGTGACATCTTTGCAGAACTTCTTTACGACGCTGTAGCTGACGTCTGCTTCGAGAAGGGCCTTGCGGACATCGCGCATAGCATCGGAGATATTTGCCTCGGTGATTCTTCCCCGGCCTGCCAGCGACCTGAAGACTGAATTAAATTTTTCGGTCAACGATTCAAACATTTCCTGATGCTCGTTACTCGATTCTCGATACTCGAACCCGCCGTGGCGGTATGAGCTAAATAAAATCCCCAATAAATTGGGGGTAAAATATCCTTCTGAGCCAGCCAGAAACCAGCGAACACACTCTCTTTTGCTCCGCCCGGATCCTTCGCTGCGCTCAGGATGACCTTATGATGGAGGATTATAAGGCAGCAGAGGCGATTTTACAAGAGTAAACATGATTTTCTGACATAGAGCCGAAGTAAGATATGAAAAATGAGCGATTTTGGCAAGGAAATTTTTTAGATTCGGGCGGTCACAGCAGCAAAGGATGCAGAAAAAGGGGCGGAAACGGAGTGTGGCTGGGACTGATGGACGTAGTGATGATGGGGGTTCTCTCTCCGCCCTTGATTCGTCCGGGCGTTAAGCATCGCTTTGGGGCGGAAGCGGGAGACTTTAGAATGTTAGTGGTCTGCTTTGGCCGGTGGAAGGCAGAAGACCAGGAACGGCACGAGGACGATTACGGCAGAAAGGGAAAGAAACCTCAGTTATGACTTTCCTCTTCGGTCGGGACGGCCGCGGGACATAAAAGTCTAAATGTTCCAGTCTTTTGAGCTGGAAATGAATTTGTTTTGCACGATTATACCCACGAGCGTCGGTACTATAAATGCGACCGGTAGAAACCAGCGGTAATCAAATACAAGCATCCGGACCTTCTCGGGGTCAAAATAGGCGTGCAGGACGGCCAGGACGGCTGTTACTATGAGCGCACCGCCACCGAAGCTGGTAAACAATACAACGGCGAGCTTGAAAACGATAAACGAAATCATTCCACCAGCGATGAGGCCGGCAAGTGCACCGGCCCATATATATTTGTCGGGCAGAGCACATGCATACCATATTCCCCCCGTAAGTATTCCGCCGGCTACGGCCCCAAGCGCGCTGACACCCCAACGCATCAAGGGCAGAGAGAGGACCCCCATCATCACTACGCCCATCAGTCCCAGCCACATTCCGTTTCCTCCGACGAGCTTTTCGTTTATCATTAACCCTCCAAACAGGCCGACCAGTGCAAAACAAAGTGTTACCAATATCTTGAAGATTCTCCAGCCATAGAGCAGGCAAACGACACCGAAGCAGATGAATGCCAAAGCCTCGACGAGGCTCAGCTCAACAATCTGTTCCCAGATGAAGTTAATCGGGACAATTCCTTCCTCAACCGATTCGGCGGTCCGCATTGCAGGTTCAGCGGCCCGTGCAAGTATAGCGAAAGAATCCATTATTGGTCTCCGTAATGTTTCTTTTGTTTTTTCCCTATAAAGCGGGAGTGATCTCCAGTTTTAGCCACTAATATTAAGGATGCAGCATATAAAGTCAAGTATTGTCTATTTGATCGGCGTTCATACTTTTTCTAACAACCTCTCAATCCATTAGCTTGCGGTTATTAAGTCCGCCAGAGGTTCTTTGAGCGTGGTGCTTCAGCATCCTGGGCTTCTTTTTTTCTTTTTCTCCTTCCCTCAAACCATGGACAAAGCACCAACTGCTCAATCGTTCCGAAAGCTATCATCGCCCCAAAGACAGCAGCAAAAAAAGGGGCCTTCCGATCAATGACGGTGACAGGCATGGCCCCTTTATACAATAACAACAAAACCATACCCGCAAAGATAAGCAGTGTTCCGAGAACAGCCGAGCACAAAGCCGACGTTAAATTCCAAAGGTACACTAAAGCTACTATTGCAATTATGATCATCACCCCAATTATCGCCCAGCCGATCCACGACATTTGTAAACAGGTCTGTTTTACATGATCTCCGGCACCAATGATATAGGCTTTGATTGCTTTTATACTTTCGGTGACGTTGAGAGGCGGGCCCTGAGATGAGACCGGATTTGTAAATGCCGGGCCTGCCTGTTCTGCAATCCCCAGGTATGGTCCGCCCCGATCCGCAACGATAAAGCCCAAAGTTACCGCTAAAGACACAGCCAGTATGACAATAATCATCCTATTAAGAACTGTGGCGGTTATCGCAGCGGCTACGGCCAGGACGGATGCCGCTATCATACTTTTACCGATTACAAAGAATCCAACCACCCAGCCTATAACAGCCCCTAAGATTGCCGATAAAACTTTTCTGAAACCGAGTCCTCCGAGCCAGACAATTAGTCCGGCTATGACCGCCGCAATACCGGGAGCGATTAGAATTATTGGATTAATCCGCCCGGATGTTCGTTCAAAAACGTAAAAAATCTCAATCATAGTTTGTAGCTCTTTTCACAATTTAGGAATTACTAATTACTCAATATCAACGACTAAATTAATTATCGGCCTATTTAGCCGATTTGCGTTAAATAGTTGAGTGATTTGAGGAATAGAGGTGTAAAAAGGCTGCTTACGGCCAACAGAGCGGCCCTAATCCGAACCATCCCCGGCCCGGCCTCCCCCCGCCGTGGAGGGGGGCTGTGTATTCGATGTTGTGGCTGGCGAATCCGTTGGGCGAGTTCGGCTATAGAATTCTATCTGGCCGAACTCCCTGGTCTTCAGATCGACCACAGCTAACCGCTTCTCACCGGTTTGGACAACGATAAAGAAACGTGGCTTGTCGCCTTTCATTATGCGAGGGCCATTGGCTGGAGGAAGCCTATCTACAGAAATGCTCATTTGGCTCTTTTCGGCAATTAGCTTACGCAGCTCGCCATTGCTGAGTGCGTCGGCCTCGAACCAATTCACCACATTCAATTCTGTAATCTTTCCGCCGCGAAGGGCTGTCAAAGTTACAGTAGAGTCGTTGTAGGCGAGGTCTCCCTTGCCATGCTTCTGAATCCAGTGGGCGATTAATTCATCGGGGTCACCCTCTTGAACTTGTGGTGCAATCTGCAAGGGACCTCGTACAATGTCAAAGATATGGCGGCTGTCCTTGCGTCCATCGAGAAAGACATCTCGTCCGCGGAACAGAGCATTGGAAGCAAAGGTCAGGTGTGTGCCTGCTCCACCACCTCCGCCCCAGATTGACCTGACTTCGTCTTCAAAAGGCAATTGGATATCAAACGGGTGGCTATACGCCTTCTCCACATCTGCATGATTATGCGCCCATGCCCCCAGTGCTCGCACAGGGATATCCGTAACGGTCTTAACCAACCCGTTGGCGGCGCTGCGTTTCATCCATTGCTTAAAAACTTCAAATTGGCTATGGGTCATTGGGTCATATAACAGACTCAGAGGGTCAGCTAATTCCTGCTCCAGATAGGCCGAGGCCCATTTGCGAGCGCCATCGGGTGTCATATTAATGGGCCGGGTATCGCCCGGGCGAATCGGCACAGTGGTAATATATTCTCGAATCCAATTATGCTGTGCTTCGCGACGCTCGAACTGCTCCGGTGTAATTGGTGTGCGGTTCAGCGCCAGCCAGAGCTTCCATTTAAACGTTTTGACTTGGTCGGGGAATTTCAGATAGGCCATTTCCTGCTCTTCGCGGAAGTCCGGCCTGTTCAAAAAATAGGCCGGTAGGTATCGGTCGATAGCTGAAAGCAGCATCTTCCGTTTTGCTGGGGACGTCCGGGCAGGCTGGTACTTGGCAGCAAAATCGTGAATCTCCTTTCGGAGAGATTCGAATTTATTCTCCTTCAGGAAGCCGTAGTTACGCTTTCGCAGGGCGTTGACGAAGCGGTCGGCAATGGCTTCGGCAAGAGATTTATTGTGATCATCAAGGACGCTGCCTGCAATTTGTACGCGTTGAACGAATGCCGGCAACTCCGTTGATTGGGCCTCATTAGCCGGCCCGATAATAATAAAAACAGACATTATTATGAAAGAGATATTTTTTGGCTCGCTCATTATCAAAACCTTTTTATATGATTTGAACGGCTATACTGCGGATGAGAGGAGTCGAACCTCCACGGGCCGAAGCCCACAGGCACCTGAAGCCTGCGCGTCTGCCAATTCCGCCACATCCGCGGGCAAATGTTAATTATCAAAGATTCGGGTCGGCTCGTCAAGTATTTTTGCGCAAAAGCTCATAAGCTTAAAACCGGCCGATAAATCTGGTGGGCCAAATATCGGCGAGTTACCAATAACAATATTAACCGCCATAACAATTATAGCTCTACGGACAATTTTGAGGACTGTGCGTATAATAACAGAGACGAAGAAGAAAATTTATCCGCAATCCAGAACAAATCAAAGGCGAGGACAAGCTCGATTGGTGCCGGGGGCAAAACAACAAAATTACACAACCATTTCCGGACCGAACCGGCAAGCGTCCCATAAGGACAGGCCGTTATACAAGGGCGATATTTGGCTTTGTAAGTTTTTATAGTATATTTTAAATAATGGAATCTTAACTTAATGAAGGCCGGAACCTCATCAGCCGATTTGTACCTGGGCCTTTGTTAAGAAGGCGGAGCTCTACTCGGCGAATCACTCGGGCGCCTGCATGTTATGGAGAACTTTAAGAGCTGAAATCGAAGTATTTAAAGTATTTGAGGTGATTGAATGTGTCCACAAGCAGTCCCCAAGAGCCCAACCGAAGAAGCAAATCTTCTTTTCGGCGAATCACTTGTCTCCAAAGGTCTCCTGACGCGGAGAGGATTGATCGAAGCGTTAAACGAACAGCGAGCGCACGGCGGGCGACTCGGTGAAGTCCTACTTCGACTCAAGAAGCTCGGCGAGGAGGACATTACGCACGCGCTGGCGGACTATCTATCAATGGATTACGTTCGTCTCGATGATATAAGCAAGATAGATATGGAAACCGCCCGAATACTGCCTGAGAACATTTCCAAACGATTCTGCCTTATTCCAATCGGTGAGAAAGACAACCATATCATCGTTGCGATGGCCGATCCGCTTAATGTTATAGCCATAGATACAATCGCCCTGAAGATGAAGCGGCAGATTAAAGTGGTGATTAGCTCACCTGTTGAGATCCGTCATGCAATAGAGACGATTTACCACGGCTCAGACGTCGAAGAACAGCAGCTTCGCGACATCGTCGAGATCGAAATCGGCGGACAGGAAGATGCACTCGAATCGGAAGGCGAAAGGGAGAGCGAAGCGGAAGCTACCAAGCCGCCCGTAATTCGGTTTGTGGACCTTCTGCTAAGCCAGGCGGTGAAAAGCCGGGCGAGTGACGTTCATATAGAACCTCAGGAAAGATCGATGATAATTCGTATGCGGATTGACGGTGTGCTTCGTGACATGGTCCCTCCGGCCAGGAAGATGCAGGCCGCGGTACTGACAAGAATCAAGATTCTATCGGAGATGAATATTGCCGAGCGGAGACTGCCCCAGGACGGCCGATTCAAGATGAAGACTTCGGGCAGAGATATAGACGTCCGCGTATCGTCAATTCCAACGATATACGGCGAAAAAATAGTTCTTCGAATTCTTGACACATCGTCAGCGAGCCACGATATAGCAGCATTAGGTTTTGAACCGAAACTTCTTGAAGAGTTTAAGATAATATTGGCACAGCCTCACGGGATCATAATAGTAACCGGCCCGACGGGCAGCGGCAAAAGCACGACGTTATATTCGGCACTGAATTACCTTAAGGACCCGACGAGAAATATCACCACGGTCGAGGACCCCGTTGAATACCGTCTTGCCGGGATTAACCAGATTCAAATCAAACACGAAATCAACCTCGATTTTGCGAAGTGTCTTCGTGCAATCCTTCGACAAGACCCCGACATAATTCTTGTAGGTGAGATTCGCGACAAGGAAACGGTTGAAATAGCAATCAAGGCGTCTTTAACAGGCCACCTTGTGTTGAGCACATTCCATACGAACGACGCACCAAGTGCGATAAGCAGACTTATGTATATGGGAATTGAGCCGTTCCTGCTGGGCTCATCTCTGAATTTAATTATAGCGCAGCGTCTTGTAAGAAAGATTTGTGAACACTGCAAGGAACCGATAACGTTAAGCGAAGAAATCCTGAAGCGTTTAAACATTGACCTCAACAAGAATAAAGGGGCTGTCTTTTATCACGGCAAAGGCTGTAATCTCTGTGGAAACACGGGTTGTCTGGGTAGATTGCCCATATTTGAATTTTTAGTAATGGACAACGACATGCGCGATAAGCTGGTCAACAGAGCCACTGAGTCTGAAGTAAGAGCACTGTCACGCCAAAAAGGATACGGGGGATTACTTGATAGCGGTGTAAGCAAGATGCTTCAGGGCCTAACGACCGCCGAAGAAGTCCTGAGAGTAACATTTACGGAAGATACAAAAGCGTAGCGGCCGGGAAAAACACGCAGATAAAACAGAGTGCAAAAGGACAGACGTTATTTTGTATTAAACTCAAGCTTTCAGGATGCCGAAAGTGAATAGAAGACAACAGGAAGAAAACAATACTCTAAGCGTTATTATCCAAAGGTCCGGTAAGACCGTTAGAAATTCTAACGGCTCGGACAACATCATAGTATAACAATTGAAGATGCAGGGCAGATGAAAAGCTTTAGATATGTTGCACGGGATACATCAGGTGGTAAAAAAGAAGGCCACATGCAGGCCCCTTCCTCCAATGATGTAGTTAACTGGCTTCGGGAACAGGGTTTCACACCAATCTCCATCAAGGAAAGCGCCGTCAAGGCAGCCAGGCAAAAAAAGCCAAAGGGCCGGAAAAAGCGAATCAAATCAGGTGAGCTGGCAGCGCTCTGCTGGCAGTTGAACACAATGACAGAGGGAGGGATTGCCATCACGTCAGCCCTACAGGCGATCTCGGAGGACATAGAAAACCTTGCGCTTCAGCAAATCCTTAAACAGATACTCGAAAAGGTGGAGAGAGGTCAAACATTATCAGACAGTATCGGGGAATTTCCAAAGGTTTTCAACCAGTTAGCGTGCGCGATGATATTAGCCGGTGAAACGAGCGGTAACCTTCCGGATGCGCTACGGCGGCTGGCAGAATACTTCGATAATCGTGACAAACTGGCGAAAAAGGTCAAGGGAGCGATGGCGTACCCGATCTTCGTACTCTCTTTTATCGTTATAATAGTCGTATTCATAATGGCGTTCGTTGTTCCGCGTTTCCGCGAGATGTTCGACCAAATCGGCGGTAAGCTGCCTGCATTTACGCTGGCCTTCATGAACTTTTACGATGTTCTTAAGAACAATGTGCTCTATATAATCGGATTTTCGGTCGTTTTAGTCATTTCCACGGTATTTATCTCGAGAACCAAAAAAGGTCATTATTTCTTCAGCAGGCTTGTGCTGACCCTGCCAATGATGGGCAAGATACTCAGCCAGGCGTTCGTGGCGACTTTCTGCAATACGATGGGAACATTACTTGCGGCAGGCGTGTCGGTTCTTGAGGTTTTCGACATTGTCTCTACGATGAGCACTAACGACGTTATAAAGACAGCGGTAATCCAAACGCGAGAGAAAATTGTAGGCGGCTCAAACCTGTCATTGAGTATGTCCCAAGTCGGCTTTTTCCCCAACATGGTTGTGAAAATGATGCAGGTCGGTGAAGAAAGCGGTTCACTGCCCAAAGTTCTCGAGAGGACGGCCATGTATTATGAGAGAAAGGTAGATTCCACCATAACAACAGTTATGGGTCTGCTCGAGCCTTTGATGATTGTAGTGGTCGGGGCAATTGTATTGATAGTAGTTCTTGCACTTTATCTTCCGATATTCTCCATGACACCGGAAGGCGGTTAATGCAGGTATCAGATATAAATTAAAAGTTTAGAAGCTGATGATTGTAAAAAGATTAAGGATTTGGTTTTTTCAAACCGTGTGACGAGGGTTGAATGTCACGGCGGCTTTGCGGGATGAAAAGTAAAATAATCGGCGGTAAAGTCGCTAATGAATTTTGTCGATTAAAAGTGCGAGAAACGAGCGTTACCTGCTGTTGCAGGCAAAAGGGCAATTTTTCGAAACTTTAGTTTAGGAGAAGTCAAAGATGGAAAAAAGAAAAGGTTTTACACTGATCGAGCTGATGGTCGTTATCTTCATCGTCGGCATTTTAGCTGCGGTGGCGATTCCGATCATGCGAGGCCGAATTGATGCGGCCAAGTGGTCGGAAGGCAAGGCTGGTGCCGGCAGTATCCGGACCGCAGCCCGCGCGTTCTGTGCAGAGCAGGGCCCCAACTGGGGTGGTGTCTGGGCCAACGTGACACTGGCCGACCTGGGCTTTACTCTGGTTAGTGGAGCCGACGGCGACGA
>JAOUFU010000638.1 GCA_029858035.1 Phycisphaerae bacterium | reverse complement strand
ATACAGAACTTAAGAAGCGACTGCCCAAAAAGAACGCCAATGTAAAAACCAAATACGGTGAAGGCAAAGTCACCGGAACCCAGATATTGACTCAACTTGTTATGCTTGAGCTCGGTGATGGCCAGAGAATCGCTGTCCCCCTTGACGAGATTGAGGTTATCTCCTCCCCCGCAGCCGCAAAGAATAACAAAGGCACAGCCCCAGAGGGTAATCAACAAGACAATGACGAAAGTACAAACGATTCCGAAATTCAGGATAGCGCAGGGCCCCCGGAGCAGTAGTCGTTAAGGAAAAAATATGCCTCGCAAAATCGTTGTGACATCAGCTTTACCTTATGCAAATGGCCCGGTACACATAGGCCATTTAGTAGAATATCTCCAGACCGATATCTGGGTCCGTTTCCAAAAAATGTGCGGCAACCAATGCCTTTACTTCTGCGCCGATGACACTCACGGCACTCCCATTATGATAAGCGCCCGTGCCGCCGAAATCACCCCCGAAGAGTTAATAGGGCGGGTATATGAGGAGCACAAAGCGGATTTCGATGGCTTTTACGTCAAATTCGATAATTACTACTCGACACACTCACCGGAAAACAAGTATTTTAGCGAGCTTATCTTCTCTCGCCTCGACAAGGCCGGCTCAATCTTCAAACGAGATGTCGAGCAGGCCTATTGCGAAAGTTGCAAGATGTCACTGCCTGATAGATTTGTCCGAGGTGCCTGCCCGCAGTGCAAAGCCGAAGACCAATACGGCGATTCATGCGAAATCTGCAGCGCAACGTATCGGCCAACCGACCTCATTAATCCCTATTGCGCGACCTGCCGGACAGAACCCGTCCAGAAAACATCCGAGCACTACTTTTTCAAACTGGCCGATTACAGACGACAACTAAAGGAACTTATCGACAGAGGATATACGCAGAAATCTGTGGCGAATAAGCTCGATGAATGGTTCAATGTAGGTCTGAAGGACTGGGACATATCCCGAGACGGACCCTATTTCGGCTTCAAAATACCCGGTGAAGAAAACAAATTCTTCTATGTTTGGCTCGATGCACCCATCGGATATATGGCCTCGGCAAAGAACTACTGTGATAAAAACAATCTCGAGTTCGACAAGCTCTGGAACAGCGATGAATATGAGCTTTATCACTTTATCGGCAAAGATATTATGTATTTCCACGCATTGTTTTTCCCCGCCACCTTAATAGGCGCCGGCTTCAAACCCGCCGACAAGCTTTTCGTCCACGGCTTTTTAACTGTAGACGGCGGGAAAATGAGCAAATCACGTGGAACGTTTATAAAAGCGAGCACCTACCTGAAGTATCTAAATCCGGAATACTTAAGATACTACTATGCAAGCAAACTCACCGACAATATCGACGATATAGATTTGAAAACAGATGATTTCATTAACAAAATTAATTCCGATTTGGTCGGCAAATTTGCAAATCTTGCATCGCGTTCAGGCCCAATGCTGGTAAAGAAACTCAACGCCCAGCTTGGTCAATTAGACGGGCAGGGCAGGCAATTAATAAATAAGCTCACTACTGCAAAAGATCATATTATCCGGGACTATGAAAACCTTAAATTTGCTGCTTTAGTCCGAACAATTACCGCTCTGGCCGACGAGGCAAACCGATATGTCGAGCAGAATCAACCATGGATGACTATAAAAAGCGATTTGGAGAAGACACGGACAACCTTAACAGCCATAATAAACGCTGTCCGGATTTTGACAATTTACCTAAAGCCCATTCTGCCGGAATATGCTCAAAAGATGGAAAAATTTCTAAATGTCGACAAACTAAAATTTGCAGATGTCGAAACGCTGTTGCAGAATCACAAAATAAATAAGTTCCAACATCTTGTTGAAAGAATTGATGAAAAACAGGTGAATGCAATGATAGAAGAAAGCAAAGAAAGTCAAGGCCCCAAAGCCCCCGCCCCTGAAGAAGCGGAGGCAGTTGTTACGGAGCCTTTCAAACCCGAATGTACGATAGAGGATTTTGGAAAGATTGACCTGAGAATCGCTAAAGTAATAAAGGCGGAGGCCGTCGAAGGCGCTGATAAACTGCTGCGTCTGAATTTGGATGTGGGTGGTATACAGAAGACTGTTTTTGCCGCCATCGCTCAGGCTTATAAACCTGATGAGCTGGCCGGCAGGATTGTAATATTTTTGGCCAATCTAAAGCCAAGAAAGATGAGGTTTGGCCTCTCTGAAGGTATGATTCTGGCATCCGGTTCCGGTGGTAAAGATATTTTTATGCTCTCTGCAGATACCGGAGCGAAGCCGGGACAAAAAGTGACTTGACAAAGAATTAACCGCGATAAGAGAATTAAAGATGAAAAAGAGTCTCGAAAAAATTGCTAACGAAGATGGCCGATTCAGCTTCCAGGCGCTGAAGTTCGTCTATGAGGGACTTGGCTATACCGCAAAGAACCTGACCACCGAGCCCACACACGTCAGCGGCCAGGCCCTTTGCAAAGGACTGAAACAATTGGCTGTCGATAAATGGG
>JAOUFU010000637.1 GCA_029858035.1 Phycisphaerae bacterium | reverse complement strand
TGTCATTCTGAGCGAAGCGAAACCCACTACCCCTGTCATCCCGAGCGCAGCCCCCGTGCTTTCTTTCGAAAGCACGGGGGGCGGAGTCGAGGGATCTGGCCAACGATGTATAATAATCCTCATATCTGTCATTCCTGCGCAGAGCCTGCCCTGAGCGAAGCCGAATGGGCGCCGAATCCATTTTTGAACACTTCTCCCGCAAGTATTAGGCGTAAGCCTATGATTTAATAGAAAATTTGAGACGAACCCCCCCTGCTCTTACCCGGCCGGGTTAGTAAGCAAGCGCCCGGCCGACGTGATTAATAGATGAAACAAATTGTGGGACCTGCGTCCCCGCAAAAAAAAATGCGGGGATGAATTATTTCGTTTTCTTCTTGGCTTTCTTCTTTGCAGTTTTCTTGGCTTTTTTCTTTTTGGTCCTGCAGCCACATGTATTGCACATATTCGTACCTCCTTTTCACGGATCCAAAACGCGCAACAAAACAATGTTTTAATCTATCAAATAGTATCGGCTGATGGAAGCAAAAAAGTCAAGAATTTTTCGATAGTTAGGCAGGGTGGGCCGTGCCCACCAGTTAGGTAGGGTGGCCCGTGCCTACAAGGCAGTCATTCCGATCGCAGTTCAGGATTCTTTCCCAACTTTGTAAGCTGAGATACTATAGCTCCTTTGGTGCGCTCATGCTGCCGCGCCAATTCCTTTATATCAATACTCTGCTCATACCTTTTAATTAGAAGCGAACTTTCTTCATCATCCCACGGCTGCCCCGCTCTGCGAGGTAAAGCTTTTTTCCACACCTCCCTTTTGTGAGCTGCTTCCAGTGCGGCTATGGCCGCATACAACGCTCTTACCGTTTCAGCATTTTGATAGATACTTCCGGCTGGAAATACTTCCCCCGTGTATGGATCCACACCATCCGCCAATGCTCTTACAATCTCTAACGCCCTCATTGTCTTCATCATATTGTCCCCCATTTGACTACCCACTAAAGCCTAAGACCACTTACAAAATGCCTTGTTCGCTTTCTACCCAAACCAAATAATCTCTATGTCGATTACTCAGTAAAGAGCTGGTTGATAAAATCAGCGCAAATTTGTAAATTAAAAAATGCACTATCAGTCAACATATTGCTACCATGTGCCAGTTTATTTCTAAATCTTGGCATAAGTTCAGGGAGTCGTTTAACATATTCTGTTGAGTCAAGATTTTTTAAAGTATTTTTAACGTTCCTAAATCCTCTGTCTTTAATCAATCCAGATTTTACAGCCTCAATTAAAAGTTGCTTAAGACCCACCTTATTTTTATCAAATTTTATCCTCAATGCCATCTCAAGGGTCGAATAAGCCTTTAGCTCAGAAATTTGGTGAAAAGCATAGCAAAACCAAGTATATATCGCCAAATTTCTCGCAACGTTAAACTGGCTTCTAACATTATCAGGAACACGCTCATGCAATTTAATTAATTCCACAGTTTTATAAAAATCCTCCAAGGTAAGGCTTCTCTCCTCACCAGTTTCATGATTAATAAGGACAAAATGTGTGTTTCTTGTATCAGGCTTTTCTATTTCTTCTAATTTTTTAAGCGTTTCCATCTCAGTCTCACCACATCCAAGCTGAAAAGGAAGAATGAAGCATTTCACCCAATCCACTTCCTGTTTTTATCATAATTCATTGATCTTGGCCAGCCAGATGCATTCCAAACGGCATCAAACGCAGGCCGCATAACTTCTGTGGGTTCATAGTCAAACGACTCAATTATAACCTCTGGAACTATAAGTGTATCCCTATCAATAGGATGTTGTCCCCTCCTTGAGTAGGGGCTTTGAACACCACCGATAGTATATCCTTTCACCTTCAAAAAGCTCAACATGACAAAAATTGGAAGTTCAATACCGAGTGCCTTCTGAAAATTAATATACGAACCTAACGCCCTCACAACCTCTTCCTCATATCCCTTACTCAGCTTTTTTGACTCACTACCAGCCTGTAGAATTAAAGTATCCAAAGATTCAATAATGCCGTTTCGGAATAATTGAACAAACGAAAATGCTGTAGGTTCATCTCTCCCCTTTTCATAAGTTAGATGACCATCGAAATTATATCGACGGCTACATCCACTTGGTGCCCAAATAGGTTGTAGTTGTAATAACTGTGGTTGTTCCACCAAAGATAAATCATACGTTGTTTGTTGGTCGAACGAGTTGAACGGCACAACATGCAGAATCATCTTGCCCCCCTCATTCAATGATACTGGAGTTTCTCCAGCTGCAATCTTAGCCAGTCGGTCGGCTCTGAAACGCCGTATACGCTCGGGCATAGCTTCTGATAATGCAAAGGCTGCTCGTATTTCGTGAACATCTAATGGATATTTGCCCTTACTTGTTCGCGAATAAAAACGATGATTCTGCTTGACCATATGAGGAGAAGACCAGCTTTTAGGGATTCGTACTATCAAAAGAGGCCCATTGTCATATCCCTCAATCGGTTTCATTTGAATCCCAGGAATCCGAGGTTCAATTCCATTCAGGTTCATGTTTTC
>JAOUFU010000111.1 GCA_029858035.1 Phycisphaerae bacterium | reverse complement strand
AAAGGTCAGCAGTTATTTGGGCTCCGAGTTCCTGCAATTCGGATAGGTCGCAGCAGATGGCAATCTTCTTGTTTTTAATTGGACGGCGAGGCAATTTATTTTGTAGTTGGTCTACAATTGTGCGGTTGATTCGGGTGGCTAAATTCTCTTGGGTAGGCGTGATTCTGCCTGAACGCTGTAATTTCTCGATTTCTGCGGAAATCGGCCAGATTACATCTATGTAAACAGAGTTGGCAGGTATACCGCTCTGGAGGATTTCTTCAATGACGGCCCGGCAGCGGTTTCTATCACCTTTCAGTAAACTATCCAAATATCGTTCCATAATGCCATTTTTTATCATATTTTTATCCCAATTCCTTATTCTGCTTGTATATATTGCCTATTTATACATCCAAACTACCAAAATTGCTACTAAAAGTTAATATAGGCAATATAGATATAATCATAAATATAGGTATCGGTGGATATTTATCATAAACTTTAGTCAAAATAGGCAAGTAATGATGGGATGAATATATATTTCCTATACTACCACTTTTAATCTATCTTCTGTATAAATAAGTACTTAGGCGATATAATAAGTTTTGAATATTAAAAATCGGCATTTTCTCTTAGATAATTGTGTTTTTTGGTTATTAAAATCATGGGTCGTGGAAGGTGAATTTAGCAACAGGAAAAACAAAATACGTCAAGAAAGAGAAGTTGATAATGAGGGGACATACAATGGATTGATGATGATAAACGATTTATGGAGGAAGGTAGGAGAAGAAATCCCCCTCATTTTACAATTGGATGAGTATTTTTCAATTGATAAATGAACTTTGATTATTGACTATTGACTGTTGGATATTTACTATTATCAAATAACTTGGGTGATGATCTTAAGAAGAGGTTTTGGAGCGAATAACTATGATTGAGTTAGTTGGAGCAAAAGCTGTAGTTGTGGCTGGCAATGCGGGACGGTTTGGAAGATTTGTCTGGCAGACTATGATCGCATCAGCACGGAGCTGCGCCAGAACCAGGACATATCCTTTGATTTGGGCACAGATGAATATTATCGGCGTTCGTAGTGTACCGATCATAATGATAACGGGAGCGTTTGTCGGGATGATACTGGCGGTTCAGGCTTACGACCAGCTTGCGAGTATGGGGCTTGAAGAGCGACTGGGTGTTTTGATTAATATCTCTGTTGTTAAGGAATTGGGGCCTGTGCTTGCAGCGGTCATGCTGGCAGGGCGTGTCGGAGGGGCTTTGACGGCTGAATTGGGGACAATGAATGTAACCGAGCAGATTGACGCTGTCAGAAGTATGGGGACCGACCCGATTAGATATCTTGTTGCACCGCGTGTAATAGCGTGTTTGATGCTGACGCCTGCTTTGATTATATACGGTGATTTATTGGGTATTTTAGGGGGGTATTTTGTAGGCGTCATTCAGTTCAAGATTAATAGCTGGGCGTATTGGAGCTTTAGTGCCGCAGGTGTGGAACTATGGGATGTGGCTGTTGGTGTGATAAAGGGCTTTTTCTTTGGAGCGGCTATTGCGGTTATTAGCTGTTATAAGGGCTTTACATGCAGGGAAGGTGCGCATGGTGTAGGACAGGCCTGTACGGAGGCGTTTGTGGCCAGCTTTATTTCCATATTGGCGCTTGATTATGCACTGGCGGTGGTTTTCAAAGCAATTTACAGTACATTTTGGCCGATAAGAAGTCTGGTTTGATAATGGCACGTAGAAAAAAACGAAAAGTGAAAAAGGAAGATGAGAATAGCGGATCATCCATAAGTGACGGGGACGGTATAATTGTCCTGAAGGACCTTACGAAAAAGTTCAGTGACAATGTTGTTCTGGATAATATTTCCCTGACGGTAGAGAAGGGCAAGACGACCGTTATTATTGGGCCCAGCGGTTGTGGAAAAACTGTCCTGATAAAACATTTGATATTGTTGCTGCGACCGAGCTCAGGTGAGGTATATTTTAAGGGTCGGCGCATCGATAATATGAATGAGATCGAATTAAACAAAATACGTATACGTTTCGGTTTTCTTTTTCAGGGAGGAGCGTTGTTTGACAGTCTTAGCGTTGCCGATAATATAACGTTTCCGATACGCCAGCATTTTAAGATAAAGCATTGGAACCAGTATGATGAGCTTGTAAAGAATAAGCTGTCTATGGTTGGACTTGAGGGTTTTCAGAGTTTTTATCCTTCTAATCTTTCGGGTGGGCAGCGCAAGAGGGTGGCATTGGCAAGGGCAATAGCATTAAATCCTGAAGTAATCTTATATGATGAACCGACTACGGGGCTGGATCCTATTCGTTCGGATGTTATCAATGAGCTTATTTTAAAGCTGCAAAGAGAACTTGGCGTTACAAGTGTTGTTGTTACGCACGATATGACAAGCGCCTACAAGATAGCCGACCGTATCATTATGCTGCATAACGGCAAGATTATTGCCGATGGCGATGACAAACATATTCGCAATCATCCACATCCTGTCGTTCAGCAATTCATCCATGGCCAGGTTAACGAGGACGACCTTGCAGTTCTGCGGGCAAGCGGAACTATTTTCCAAACCCAGTTTCTTCCCGATGATTTTGAGGAATAGCGGAAGCGATGCATGAGAAGCCGGAGCAAGTTGCGGCTGATTTGGCCGAAGTTGTCAAAGGCGATGTTTTTACTGATATATTGCACAGGGCCGCCTACAGTACTGATGCCAGTATTTACAGGATAGTCCCCGGCTGTATCGTTGCGCCACGTGACACTACGGACATAGTTTCTGTTGTCAAATATGCCGCCGCAATGGGGATACCGGTGGTTGCACGAGGGGCGGGAAGCGGGTTGGCAGGGGAGGCGTTGTGCAGCGGCATAGTCTTCGATATGACCCGATATATGAACAGGATCATCAGTGTTGATGATGACGGAAAAAGAGCAGTTTGTGAACCGGGCGTGGTCCTTGACGATTTAAATGATTGCCTGGCCGGGTACGGCAGAAAAATCGGGCCTGACCCATCAAGTAGTAACCGTGCGACAGTAGGGGGGTGCGTTGCCAATAATTCCACCGGCGCTCATTACCTTGAGTATGGTTATATCTGTGACCACGTGGAAAGTATCGAAGCTGTTTTGGCAGACGGCAGTGTGGTTGAATTCGAAAACGATTTTGATCCTGAGCAGGCAGCCGACGACAAGGCAGCTTCAGTCGCAAAAAGCTGCATATCTGTCCTTTCGGGCAAGGAAGCCGTTATCGATAAGGCATTACCTAAAGCCGGGCGCAATCGCAGCGGTTATAATATCGATGGGATTTGCCATAACGGGCGAATAGATTTAGCCCGGCTGTTAGCAGGCTCGGAGGGAACATTAGCTATTTTTACGAAAATCGTTCTTAAGACTGTAGCGGTGCCGCCGGCAAAGGCATTATTACAGCTCGAATTTGATTCCCTTGAGAAGATGGCACAGGCTGCGCCAATCATAGTTAAGAGCGGGGCATCGGCTTGTGAGTTAATGAGCAAGACTGTAATTGATATGGCGTTTGAGGCCCTTCCGGAATATCGTGACGTTTTACCTGCCGGTGCCGCCGCTGTTCTTCTGGTCGAGCATACGGGGCAAAATCGTGATGAAGTAAAAAAGAAAATAGAAAGTACAGATACGGCGGTTGGGATAATCGCCTCGGGACGAACGATAGTCTTTGATGCCAAACAGCAGGAGCATATTTGGAAATCGCGCAAGGATGCCGGGCCGCTGCTCTACAGGGCAAGAGGCAGAAAACACCCCGCGGAGTTTATGGAGGATGTTTCCGTCGGTGCAAAAGGGCTCGAAAAGTATATTGCAGGTTTGGAGGAAATCGGGAAGCGATACGATATTGCAATGTCCTATTTTGGCCACGCGGGTGACGGTCTGCTTCATATACGTCCGTATATGGATTTGAGCGAGCCGGCCGAGGTTGAGAAGATGCGGTCGATGGCAAATGAGGTCTTCGAGCTGGCCTGGTCACTGGGCGGTACAATCAGCGGCGAGCACGCCGAGGGGTTGGTGAGGGCGGCTTTTATCAGGCGGCAATGCGGTGATGAGTTTTATGAACTGCTGTGCAAAATCAAGAACATATTCGACCCGCATGGCCTGATGAATCCTGGCAAAATAATCAACGACGACACGGATGTTATGATCAAGAACCTTCGGGCCGGACATAAGTTTTTGCCGGAGAGGCTTGAGACTGAGTTCTTGTTTGAAAAAGACGAGTTTCGTTTTGCACTTGAGCAGTGTTACGGCTGCGGGCTTTGTCGAAGCCGTGAATCCGATTTACGGATGTGTCCGGTGTTCCGCACACTCGGGGACGAGCTGGACAGCTCACGGGCAAAATCCAATATACTGCACTTCTGGGCGACGGGGCAGTTAAAAGATGAGGACTTTGAATCGCCGGAATTTAGAAAGTTTCTGGATTTGTGCATTAATTGTAGGGCTTGCCTTGTGCAATGTCCTTCGGGTGTAGATGTTTCTAAGCTGATAACTGTAGCACGAGCAGAGTATGCCAGGCGTAGGGGATTGCGGCGTGCCGAGCTTGTCTTAAGCCACAATCGCTATCTTAGTATACTGGGCAGTATTTTCTCACCCGTTTCAAATTTCCTTATGCAGTTGCCGGCTTTCAAATGGCTTTTGGAGAAATCTGCCGGCATTGATAAGCGGCGAGGTTTGCCCCGTTTTAGACGCAGCTCCTTTTTGAAAGCAGGGCGTAAATATCTGGCTGCTTGTGAGCAGATAGAAAATCCTGTAGATAAAGTTGCGTATTTTGTGGATGCGTACGCAAACTACAACGACCACGAATTAGGATTTGCGGTCCTTGAAGTACTGCGGGCAAACGGTATTGATGTAATTTTACCGGAACAGCGGCCGGCACCGCTGCCGGCTATAGTATATGGGGATGTAAAAAGGGCACGTAAGGATTTGTCCTTCAATGTCAGGCATCTGGCAAAGGCGGTACGAGATGGTTTCAAGATAGTCTGTTCTGAGCCAAGTGCAGCTCTGTGTCTAAAAGAGGAACTAAGACATTTTGTTGCCGGACCGGATATCAAGCTTATTTCTGAAAATACTTTCGAATTGATGAACTATCTCTTGGAACTACTAAAGCAGGGTAAATTGAAACCTATCGAGCCATCGAGAAAAGAGAGATTGCTTCGTTGCTACGCTCCTCGCAATGACAGCGGAGCCGGCTTTGTTTATCATTTACCTTGCCATTTATGCGCTGTAGGTAATCAGACGGCGAGTATAAAGCTGCTACAGGAACTTTGTGGCGTCAGTGTTATTGACCTAAAAGCCGGCTGCTGCGGCCTTGCCGGCACGTTCGGGATGCAAAAGAAAAACTACGAACTTTCCTCACAGATATCCGAGGGCTTAAAAGAAGCACTGGAAAAATCTCCAACCAAAAACGTATTGACAGAATGCGCCGCCTGCAAGATGCAGATAGAGCATATAAACGATAAGATAGTCAGGCATCCGATCAAGGTCTTGGCGGAAGCTTATTCAAATAAAACAAGAGATTAATAGAATATGTCTCAAAAACGGTTGTTTGCCATTGTTCTTGTAAAAGCTGTGCTTATGGCTTTGATTGTTTGGTTAGTTCTTAGCTTTTTTTCAAAATGGCTATTTCCTGAAACGACTGATCCAATGTCCGAATCAAGAATTGCATGGTACATAATCAGGATTATTGTGGGCCTTCTGGCCATCGGGACAGGCGTTCTGAAAGGTTTTAGGGATTGGACAAGGCTGTTTCTCAAACGTTTCCTTCGGGAGGTTGTAGCGGATTATGAGTCCAAACCTTATGAGTATTGGGACACAGTGACTTTGCCAATTACCTTTGAACGAGTTTTTGAAGGCAAAGAGGTCCAGGTCGAGATTGACATGCTTGAGTCAGAAGCCGAATATCGTCACATTATTATTAGTGTCGATGAAGGCTTTTTGTTTGGTTACTCTCCTGTCGGAACATCAATTATTATCCATAAGGACGATAAGGAGGATTGAATCAATGAATCGTAAAGGCAAATGGGTGTAAAACGTTAGGGGAAATTCGTAATGGGTACGATAAAGGACAATCTTAAGCGGGGAAGCGTTGTGGGAGGCAGCTAAAAGTCTTTAGTGTTCCTTTTCCTCAAACTCAATTCCGTTATCTTCGCACCATTCGATGGCGATTTCCTTTAGTGTGTTGTCGCGGTACTTGTACCAGTCCTCGACAATTTCAAATTTGTGTATAGCATTTTTGAAACGTTGAAAGGCGCCGCTGCCTTTTATCAGGCTGTAGAGAGTGTCGGAGATTTCAGGGTCATCTATGGAGAGACAAAATCTTTCCATAATGCTGTATTCATGGATGTCAAACTTTGAAGGCAGCCCGATATAATCACCTGTTTCAGTCAATATTTCTTCGGCGATTTTGATCTGGTCCTGTTGCCAATCCGGGAAGTCCTCGATTGGTTCGTCATTTTCAGCGGCACGTAACTCCTCATCACTAATAAGGATTACCTTGCCGGTTCTCTTGTCCAGGTATGAGTGGCTTTCGTCTGACTGACATTCCAAGCCCTCGATTATATTATCCAGTTTCACGCGAAGAGCCATGAGCTAAAATCTCCTTACTTTAGCAAATAGTTATGGCGGGCATTTTGCGCAAATTGAGCGGAAGAGGGTGGTGCTGAGGTAACGGTCGCCGCGGTCAGGGAGGATAACAACAATCGTGCCGGAGGTCATCTGTTTCGCGATGCGCAGGGCACCAGCCACGGCTGCGCCGCTTGACATTCCGACAAAAATGCCTTCTTTGGCGGCCAGCAGGCGTGTTGTCTCAAAGGCCTCACCATCTTTGATAGTAATCTTTTCATCCATCATGTCCGGATTATAAATCCTGGGAACAATGGATTCTTTCATATTCTTGAGGCCCTGTATTGTATGGCATTCCGGAGGTTCAATCCCAACAACTTTGACTTCCGGCTTCTTCTCTTTTAGAAATCTATAGACACCCATAAGTGTTCCCGTTGTCCCCATGCCGGCAACGAATACGTCGACCTCTCCGTTGGTCTGGTTAAAAACTTCCGGGCCGGTCGTCTCGTAATGAGCAAGAACGTTATTCTCATTCTCGAACTGATTGGGCATGAAATATGTGTCGGGATCGGCTTCGAGCAGCTCATGGGCTTTTCTGATAGCGCCATCGGTGCCCTCTTTTGCAGGGGTAAGCACGACTTCGGCGTTCAGGGCTTCAAGTATACGCTGCCTTTCCGTGCTGACACATTCCGGCATGCATAGTTTGACCTTGTATCCCTTTGCAGCCCCAATCATAGCCAGGGCTATGCCCGTATTTCCCGAGGTCGGTTCAAGTATAGTTTTGCCCTTGTTAAGCTCGCCGGATTCCTCTGCTTTTTTCACCATCCAATAAGCAGGGCGGTCTTTGACGGAACCGCCGGGATTGGTTCCTTCAAGTTTAGCGAGGATTCTTACCTTGGGTCCCTTGTTATTCAGGTTGTTCAGCTCTACAAGCGGCGTATTTCCAATGGCGGAAAATATGCTCATTACAGCTTAACTCCAACTTATGTTAAATGATGACTGATTTCCATTCACCAATTGATTTTACCTTAATTATTCTATATATTAAATTGTGAAAAGTAAAAGTAAAATAAATTAGAGGAAATTCACAATGGGGCCTGCAAAGAACAATCTAAAGCGAGCAGTGCTGTGGGAGCCCTCCGAAGAGGATAAAAAGGTCCGGTGCAAACTCTGTAATTGGCGGTGTATGATTGATGATGGCAGGTTGGGCAGGTGCTTTGTGCGCAAAAATATAGATGGTGTGCTGTATTCGCTAAATTATAACAAGGTATGCTCGGCCAATCCCGACCCGATTGAAAAGAAGCCTTTGTTTCATTTTCAGCCTGGGACGAGCAGTTTTTCCATCGCCACTATGGGTTGTAATTTTCGCTGCGAGTTCTGTCAGAACTGGCAGATAAGCCAGGCGGCCCTGGAAGACGGGCAAATCAGCGGGCAGGCAATAAGCCCGGAGCAAATTGTCGCAGGGGCCGTTCGCAGCGGTTGCAAAAGCATTGCCTATACCTATACTGAGCCGACGATTTTTATGGAGCTGTGTAACGATTGCGGGTGGATAGGCAAAGAGCGCGGGCTTACGAACGTTTTTGTCAGCAACGGCTTCATGACCCGCGAGGCGATTGATTTTGCCGCCGATTGGCTCAACGGAATAAATGTTGACCTAAAATCTTTCAGTGAGGATTATTACAAAAGGCTGTGCAAAGCAAAGTTGCAGCCTGTACTTGATACGATTAGCTATATCGCAAAAGAAACGAATATCTGGCTCGAGATCACGACCTTGCTGATACCGGGCGAAAATGATTCCGACGATGAGATGAAACAGCTTGCCGATTTTATTGTTTCAAAAGCCGGCGCAGATGTGCCCTGGCATATCAGCCGGTTCCATCCGCAGTACAAGTTCCTGGATTCGGTTGCCACGCCGGCCGAGAGCCTCGCTCGAGCTGAGCAAATAGGTAAAACGTCAGGGCTGCATTACGTTTACCTCGGCAATGTGCCGGGGGCGAAATCAGAGAGCACTTTTTGTTATAAATGCGGCCGAATGTTGATAGAACGGATTGGCTATCGTATAGCAGCCAATCACATAACAAATTCTTGTTGCCCGGACTGTGGAGTAAAAATAGCCGGTTTTGAGCTTTGATTTGAGATGAAGATAATCGCAGATGAGAATATTCCGCTTGTGGCGGAGTGCTTTTCCTCCATCGGTAAGGTAGAAGTTGTTCCCGGCCGAGAGATAACGCCGGGTGTTATTGCTGACGCCGATGTGCTGCTGGTTCGCAGTATAACGCCTGTGGGTGCGGATTTGTTGGCCAGCAGCAAGGTCCGTTTTGTTGGAACAGCGACCATTGGCTTCGACCATATAGATATTGAATATCTTTCGCGAAACAATATTGGGTTTGCATCGGCACCGGGATCGAACGCCAATTCCGCGGCTGAATATGTTATCGCCGCTCTGCTTAATATCGCCAAACGGCATAGCATTGACTTGGAAGGTAAATCGATAAGTATTATAGGTGTAGGTAATGTCGGCGGCAGGGTGGCGAAAAAAGCCTCTGCTCTTGGTATGAAGCTTTTCCTTAACGACCCACCATTACAAAGGCAAACAGGAGATTCAAAATACCTGCCAATAGAAGAGCTTTTTAATTGTGATTTTATAACACTTCATACGCCGTTGACTTTTGAGGGACAGGATAAAACGTTTCATCTTGCTGACGAGAAATTTTTCAGGTCGCTCAAAAAAGGGTGTATTTTTATCAACGCATCTCGCGGCGGTGTAGTTGACAGCATCGCTTTGAAGAAAGCTATAAGAACAGGAAGATTGCAGGCTTCTGTGCTCGATGTCTGGGAGAACGAGCCGAATATCGATGTCGAGCTTCTGGAAATGGTCGATATCGGCACGCCGCATATCGCCGGCTATTCGCTGGACGGCAAGATAGCGGGTATGATTATGATTTATAAGGCGACATGCGAGTATTTTGAACTCGATGTCAAATATGATATTGATTCATTTTTACCTGTGCCTGCCATACCGGAGTTGAAGATAAATACTCAAAGCGTTAGCGGGCAGGATGCGTTATTGAAGGTTGTGGAGAAGATTTACGATATTAAGGCGGATGACGTTAGGCTGAGGCGGATGTTAGAAGAGAGTGTGAAAGAAAGGGGTAAGTATTTTGACAGCCTTCGCAGGAATTATCCTGTCCGGCGGGAATTTCAAAATACCCGTATTATTGTTGAAGATAAAAATAGCAGTTTGGCCGGGAAACTAAAGGGTATCGGATTCCTGCTTTTGTAGAAGTGACAAATATGGCAAACAATAAAGGCAAAACTATCGTTGAGTGGCCGAAAGGGCGATTGGATTTTTCTGCCGGCTGTATCGTGATGGGCGTTTTAAACGTCACGCCTGATTCCTTCAGTGACGGCGGCCGGTTCCTCGATACCGATAAGGCCGTCAAGCACGGTCTGAAAATGGCTGCCGAAGGGGCGGCAATAATAGATATTGGGGCCGAATCGACCCGGCCTGGCGCAGAGCCGGTATCGGTCGACGAGCAGACAAGAAGGGTGGTTCCGGTAATAGAAGTGCTTTGTAAAAGAATAGATGTGCCGATTAGTATTGATACGAACAGCAGCGAAGTTGCTAAAGCCGCCTTGGAAGCAGGGGCGGCAATAATAAACGATATTACCGCCTTAAGCGATGAGGGGATGGGAGAACTTGCAGCCGAGGAGCAGGTGCCTGTTATTCTGATGCATATGCAGGGTACGCCGGCGACTATGCAAATTGAGCCGAAATATAAAGACGTCGTTAGTGAGGTCCGTCGGTTTCTGCTGAAGAAAGCGAAGCGGGCGGAAGAAATCGGTATACCGAAAGAAAGAATTTTCATAGACCCCGGAATCGGCTTTGGCAAGACGTTGGTGCATAATCTTCTGCTGTTGAGGAATATCGATAAATTCGTTACTACCGGCTATCACGTACTTGTTGGCACGAGTCGTAAAAGTTTTATAGGGCGACCACCG
>JAOUFU010000110.1 GCA_029858035.1 Phycisphaerae bacterium | reverse complement strand
ACGGCGCCAGAATCAATATAGGGGGCTATGGTGGAACTGACCAGGCAGCCTCCTCAGATATATTACGGCCCGTACCCGCAGACGCAGATGCCGACCTGGCGGTTAATTTGGTTGATTTCGCCATATTGGCCAACAACTGGGGCCTGGAAGGAACAAGCATCCAGAACAAAAAGGCGGATGCTGATAACAACAACATCGTGGATGGGCGCGACCTGTTAATACTTCACAAGTTCTGGCTATGGTTACAATAAAGCTGTTCTACCGTGGGTCGGGAACATAGTGCAGCGCAACAATTCTTACTTTGCCATCAGGTGCTCTAACATTAGTTTTGTTAACGCCGCTCCTGTCAAGTATGGCAACGATTCTTTTCTGTGGGCCGTCAGCACCGATGCGGACGAGTATGTAAGCGGTAAAGACGTCGCTGCGAACACTAACGAGGTTGCTGATTCGTGAGAAGATTACATCCCGTTCTTCGAAGTCATCGATAACTTCATCGCCCAAATCGAAGGGCGGGTCATCGTCACGAGTTGTCAGGTCAGGAAAACCAGGCAGTTCGAAACCATCAATAGCATATTGCGCGATATTGAAGTTGTTAAGACCTGCAATAATAAAGTTTAATTCTCCGATACTCTCGAAGCCGGGTGGTTCCCTTACAGTCCAGGGCGCAAATTTGGCTGCAAAATCATCATTAAGAGGAGAGTTTGCAATAATGGCATTATAACGGCCAATGCCATAATCTACTGGTATAGGGAGTCTATCTCTATATGCAACAATTGCCTGGGCTATTTCGTTAGTCATCCAGGGCAGTTGTGCTATCACATACCACGGAGCAGTATTGATATTTATTCGGCCGGGTACTTTAACCTCGTCAAGGTCTGTTTCAGTACTATCTAAAAAGCCGTCACTATTCAGGTCTGTCCCCAGCCCATCACCGTCATTGTCAATGAAATCTCTCGTTGGATCAAAGACCGTCAGATATTGAAAAACGTTTCTATGATAGGGATTTCGCAAATCCAGCCTTACTCTGTGCTCCTGGTCTACTGCGGTACTCCCCTGCAGCAGCTCTGTTACCAATAGTTGTTGGCCGATAGTTAATTGTCGGCCATCAATGATGTTATGCGTTGGGTCGTAGCCGTGCCCCAAAGTTAATATTCGCGGAATGTCACCAACCGTGATAAATCTTGCGCGAGGGTAGAGAGGATTAGGGAGAAAGAAACTAAAATCGTGAATGGAAAACGGCTTGCGAAAAGTGTGAAAGTAGTTCGCCATTCCAAGACTGCCGCCAGGGTCAGCGTCCTCTATCAATTCTAAATAATAAATGACACGCCAATCGCGGACGTCACGTCCAAAAGCCCGTATACGTGGCTCTAAAGGCAATGCCCAGTTAGGCTCAATCGGCTGTTTGTCAATATATATCCCTCCCGCAGCCGGCACATCCAGCCGCTTAAGGTACAGGTCATAACTACCGGCCCTGGCGGCGTAGATAGGTGGCTTGCTCTTGTCAGGGTCGGGTCTTGGATCTCTCACCGGCTTGCTCTTGTCAGGCGGTATCCGCCCTCCAAAAAACACTAATGCAGGGTCTTGCTTTAAATTTGTAGTGTTCAATGGATTTATCGTGTTATAAAGAGTGAAGGCGCCGAGGTTATTGGCAATGACAAAATAGCTGTTTGGGTCAATTATATCACAGGGGTCATCAAATATAATAGAAATAACCTGAGATGGGTCTTCCCTGCTGACAAGTTCAAGGAGAAAGTTATTTCTTAATATTATCTTTTTACTGGACGGATTGTACAGCTCAACTGCGTAGAAGTCAGCGGGTTGGTCAATCTTCCATGCGATTTCAGTGATGAACGGCTGGGCCTCAAAACCATAATGGACAATGCCATACGGATCAACCAGAGTCGTTACGCAGTTGAAATCCAGCACTCCATCGTTATTGATGTCATCATCGTCGCTAAAATCGACCATGTTAGCGGCGAGTTGCGCATATTGTGTCACGATGTTAGGATCTGCTATAAAAGGTCCGAGACTACTCAGCAGCCTGTCATACAGGATACCGACGGGGGTGTTCATATCCAAAGGATACAAAGGAAATAGTCGTGTATACCTCTGATACGGTATATCGACGGGAACATTTCCATTGTTGATATTAATCATCCTGCCGCCCCTCGGGTCGATAATCCTGTCAACGTTATATGTAGTAAGCAAATGTCGTCTGTAATTGAAAGGATTAACAGGATCGGTAACCGCGCTTTGCCATTCCGACCGTTTGCCACGAGTTCCACCAGAATAAGGCTCGTCTTTAAAACCAAAAGACAGGTCCCCTACTGTGTTATCCCATACGTTCTCCAATCGCGTTCGAGCTTGTGAGGTTATACAATATCGATAGCGCAATTCAAGCTCGTCGGATATATCAAACGGCAAATAACCAGTCGCCGGACGCTCCATACGCCAAATTACGTTATCTTGAAATGTTCTCCAGTCAAATGAGACTGAAACTGGGGCAAAAGAACCACTCCTGGCAACATCAATATCGTTAATATCATCCAAAGGCCTTGCCAGCCCGGCCAGGTTTATTTGCATTTGACTTGAGCCATCGATATGACCGGCGCAAGGATCAGAGGCGTCAAACCTAAAGCCCGTGTTGACATTTATTGTAGCGCCGGGATCAACGACTCTTACCGCGGCATAAATGCTTTTGCCTTTGCTGGACCTTACATCATAAAGTTCGACCCATTTTGAATCCGCAATACCGTCACCGTCCGCATCCGCTAATTGCCCTCTCCACTCATTATCGGACCTGCCGTCGTCCAACGGACCCTTCTCCAACTGGCCGTTATTAGGGTCTATCCTGATAGGGGGATACTCACGAATAAAGTCTTGATTAAATGGGCCCCAACCCGGCACCGGATCAACATTGACAAACTGTGTCGCAAAAGGAAAAGGCTTGTTTCGCAAAAATCCTGTAACATCACTTATCTGCGGCCACTTATATATATGAAAATTAGGGTCGACTGATGAACCGTCAATGAGTTCCGGCTCCAGGCTTGCCAGCCAGGCGTTGCAAGGGTCGGGATAGTCGTAGTATTCCTGTCCCGCCACACCGGGGATATCCGAGACCAACTCCTGCGAAATCCCGGCAATGACCGTTTCGATTGCCAAATCAAGCTCTCTGTCCTCGGATATGGCTGATGTTGCAACCTTGTCAACCCGGGCCATCATAACAAACAGCACGCCTACAATAGCTAACATCCCCGTCAAGACCACTGTCAGAATAAGGGCCGAGCCGGCTGAAAGAGCGTTTTTCTCAAAATTACAAGTTGTCCTTTTCGTCCTTGACATCTTCAGTCACCGAAATAAACAATATGGGTAAATAACCTTCCTTCTTTCAAAATCCCCTTCGAATCATATATCTTAAAGGTAAACTTTAAAGCCCTCGGCCGGTATTGCTCCGGGGTCAAGGGGGTCCAGGTTGCTCTATATGGCGGATCCGGTGGCAACAGCCCCACTTCCTCGACAGGATATCCACTTGGCACCAAAAGGCCATACCAAAGAATCATGTCGTTCCCCGCTCTTGTTCCATCTGTCCACTCAATTTTGATTTCACCAACGTTCCGGCACATCAATCCCCTCACGTCATTGGCATCAGCTTGAATATCTATCGGGATCCCGGATATCAGCAAAATCTTGGCATAAGCCTCAGTAACCGGCACGTCCGCTTTGAATCCCGCATAACTAAGACTGTTACAGTCAATCACGGGCACGGGTAACCCGGGAGTTATCAATTTAACATCCCGCGCCAAAGACCATTTGCTCACTACTCTATTTAAGAGCGGATCTAAAGAATACCTGTCGTGCCCGAAATATACCTTTGTTATATTGCTTCTTATATTCGAACCAAACCATGATTGAAAATCACCCGTGCTGAAATAATAAACTCTGTCCACCCTGAAATCAGCAGGAGCCGCAGAAATGACATACTCTTTTCTGCTCAACATATCCGAGTGCAGTATCAAGTACCCATCTTTCCGAAAACCCTTGAAATCCCTGTTCAACTGGTCGGTTATGGCCCGCAGTTTTTGCATAATCTCCGTGTTTGCAGTAGCGGTGCGATGGGAGTTTATGCTGACTTTGAAAATCACGCCTGCAAAAGAAATCATCATAACCAGAATCGCAATAGCAACTACAAGCTCTATGAGAGTAAAGGCCCGACTTGTTCGTAATTTATAGTTCATTGTTCGTCGGTTCGGTTTAAAATCTGATTACTCTTTGATATATCGCAACAAAAGGACACCTGCCGCCGCCGATGGGTGGAGGAACCACCCAAACCATACTCGGAGGTGTGTTGCCCGGTCCCCAAACCTGGTCAAGATCAAGAAGAATTGTTTGATCATCAGGCATGGGCGTAACCGGATTATCCACGTAACGCTCTAACACACGATAAATCCGGCCAAATTCGTTGCCTACGATAATATAGCCATCATTAATGAACGTTTTCTCAAGAGGATTTGTGATCGTAAGCTCTTTAGGACCGGGCCCCATAGAAACGCCAACCGGCACAGGAACAGGCCAATTGGTCGCCCAGCCTCGATACATTATCCCGCTGCCTACTTTCCTGCACACAAATACGGTTACTTGTACAAGACGGTTATTCGGATCAGGATCTACTCGTCTGCATAAGGCCGACCAGTAATATTGTTTCCGGGAAATATCCACATTAGGATCCGAAGGATAACCAAATTCGACATCGACAGGATTAATCCCAAGATATGATACAACACTATAATCAACACAGGCAACAACCGGAGGCACCGGCCATGAGTTAAAGTCAGCAATGCCATAGAGTCTTATTTTTGCAAAGGCCTCATCGGCGACCACCGCTGAGATGGTTCGTTCGGTGGCAACAGTTGTAAAATGAATGCCCACTGGAAATACGCCGGCTATAAAAAGCATCCCAACGGTAATTATGCCGATAGCCAGAAGCACTTCCGTAAGAGAAAAACCATTGTTAGAACTGTGCGATTTTCGCATAAGCCGGCATTCTCACTTTTCTATCATAATTCCAGTATACGGATTAATATAAATCATCTCCGGAACTAACTTCACCAAATAGCCCGAATAAGCCTGACCTTGTTGGTAAGCGCGTTTGAATTCCAGCCTGTCATATATGATAAAACTCCTTCGGCTTGGTTCTTGCCCCAGGCCAAGAGAGGGGTAATCATCCTGAACAAACATGCCGGTGTTAAAATTTGCTATATTTTCCGGAGAATTAAAAATATCATCCATAGATTCGTTAAGATTTAGTGGTTGGTAATGACCATCTCTATTCCTGACTCGTACATCATGTATTACCTGTTTGCCGGACGGTGAAAAAATGATCGAAAAAGCCGTGGCGTTATTAAGCTCAAATGGTTCATCAATATCAACGTCAGCACCTATCGAGCTCAGATCTATAACACCGACCGAATCAGGCAGCTTAATTGGATTAAGACCTTCGACCGCACGAAAACCCGATACAAGACCTGTTTTGTCAAAGTCGTTCACGATAAATACCATATATTGGTTGGCTTTAAGCGGGCCATCGGAATTGTAAGCTTTTTGGAATCTGATGCCGGCGTATCTCTGCTCTTTGGCCGCTACCGCACGGGCCGAAGCAAGGGCTGCGCTTATGACGGGCCTGGCCCCGGTTCCCGATTCAAATGAGTCGAGAAATTTGCGGACAGCCGGCAATCCGAAGCTGCCAAGCAGCACTATGGCAGCAATGACGACCGTCATCTCGGCCAATGTGCGACCGGATTGTTTGTATCTTGTTCTCATTTTCGACTGCTTATATCATCAGTATTTCCGAACTTTTTATCCGGCCCTGCCGATGTAATTAAAGGAAAAGTACGCCTGCTGCGAGGATCAAGAAAAACCTCGTCGTAATAATCATATTTCAATGTTGTTCCCCATGGGTCGATAACTCTCAATAACGGGTACTCTTTCGTACTACCACTGGGATAAGTAATCGTAATTCTTCGAGGCTGTTTATCAAAACCAAGGTTAGTTATCAGTGATTCATCGATTCTATCCAAAGTCTTTCGGCATTCCGGCAGTTGACTTAGGAATACATAAAGCACCTCAGCTCCCGAATAACTTATGTCGGGGGTACCACCACTAATTACAACAGTCGCACCCAAAGCATTTCCCATGGTCATTTCAATCGCGGGTTGCAGGAAATCGTTACAGTCCAGCGGAAAATCGAATTCGGCATAAATCGGGGCTTCATAGCGATATTTGAAATCGCGGAACTGCCGAAGGGCGGCGGTGATAATGCCAATGGTGTTTTTGGTAAGCTGCTCTTTAGACTGATTATCAATACGGCCGGCGAGGCCGATTACCATCGTGGTCAGTATCACTACAATCGCCACAACTATCAGCATCTCGACAAGCGTAAGCCCTGTTTTGTTTTCGTAACTTTTCATAGATTGAGCTTGTTAAATCAAGTGTAGATTGGATTTTAGTTTCCAAAGTTGCAAATATCATCTCTTGTTCCGTACAGGCCATCCGACCCTGCTGAAATCAACAGATACGAATCAGGCCTGTAGGGCCAGGGGTTCGCTGCTACTTTAGGATCTCGGATATAGTTATAGAAGTTCTGATACATGGCAGCTGGGTCCCCAAGCGGATGGTCCTTGACATCTGCGATATTTTCTTCGACACTCTGCAACTGGTCTATGAGCGGCACATTATCCATGACATTGTAAATTCGCTGGAAAGGAGCAGATGGTGCCGTAATAGTCTTGCTGGCCGTGTTTGCCCTGTAATAGAGAATTGGAGTTCCAGCCTTGGCCGTTTGGCCGGGAGCAATGGTTACTTTTTTTACGCCAAATGAATCGCAAATCACGAAGGTATTGGGGTATGCGCTCAACGCGCTTGCTGCTAACGCCGGGCCGTACAAATCGCCAAGCTTAAATACATTTGTAGTCGCAAGCTCCAGATATGGGCCTTTTCTCTCATCCAGATTCTGAGGCGGGATTGGGGGTAGGGGATAGAATGTATTATCTGCTACAAGCCAATTTGACTTCGGATGAAATCCCAACAAATCACGGCCCAAAAGGGCCTCGGCAAGCTTTTGTGCGCCACAATAGTCCATCGGCCCCGGGTTCGGTGGCGGATCCATCCAGCTCGATGGAGGGTAATCACCATAGTCAGTCCGAAAGGCCGTCAGGGCCAGGCCAATCTGGGTAAGCTGGGACTTTTGCTTTGCCTCTTTTGCGGTATTGCGTATCAGAGTAAGTGAGGGTATAAGCAGACTAACCAGCAATGCGATTATCGCAAGAACCGTCAATAATTCCACGAGCGTAAAACCTGTTTTTTCACGCTTCACAGCCATCTCCTTTTTATAAATTCATTATTTCATTCCAGGCCATATAGCCAGCTTTTCAAAAGCCATTCATCAGCCAGTTTCCTAATATCAAGAATATCTACTATTCCCGAACCGTCGATATCGCTTCTGATACACGGCCCTTCGCTCTCCAAATCGCCGATTGTAATTGCCAGGTCACGCAAATTGACGATGCCGTCATAATTCAGGTCTGCAGCCGACAGCTCTAACTCAAAGCAGTTCCCATCCTGCCAATTTCTCCAGTCTGTATTATCCCGCCATCTGCCGGCAAGGCCGGCGTAATCCTTGAAATTCACCACGCCATCCGCAGCTGTATCAGACAGCAACCAAATAACCGGACTAAGCCAGTGTTCGGCAAACATTTTCAAGTCTGCAACGTCAACTTTACCGCTCCGGTTAAAATCTCCGCCTCCGCCCCAAATCTTCCGCCAATAAGATGCAAACGCCGCAAAGTCGGGGAAATTGATAACGTCCTCGTCGTTCCCGAATAAGTCGTACTCCTGGTTTAGCTCTTCTGCCAGCCATTGCTCTGTCAGCACTTTCAAATCAAGCTCATCGACATAGCAGTCGCGATTGAGGTCCTCCGGCAGATAACCAAAGCCTCCGCAATACGCATCGAACTTTACGAAATCCCACCGCGACAGGTATTGAAAAAAATATTCTGTTCCAGGTACATTCACTCTCATCGCTAATGAGAGAGTATGAGGACTTTCATCTTTATATATCTCATTAACATCAACCATCCGGTTTCGGTACTCACCGCTTGCATCCGGCACCCAGTCACTCGAATCCCAAACCACATTCCCATCGATCAGCAAAAGTGCACTGCGTTGGACCGGATTCCACAAGTAACCGGCTACGGTACCTAATTTTAAATCAAAAATAATCTGGTTAACATCCATGAGGTACACCTGCTGAGAAACGGTTGCAATATCTCCGGCAGTAAACGTTCCATATCCCGAATACAGGCTGAGAGAGTAATTACCTTTGGTATTCCAGTCTGAACTAATCCATCCGCCAAATTTACCTGAAGGTATATTGACATCACACCATCTTCGAGGTGCCTGTGCCGTAATGTCATTTATAATACCATCACTTTCGAAACTGCCGTTCATAATCAAACTAACTCCAGCTTGCGTGATATTGCCGGCCAGAACCATAATCATTACTGCTACAATAACTGTAGTTTTCTTCATCACCGCCCTCTTCGTTCCTAAGTACATATCAGCTCCAAATTAATCTCCGAAATTAAATACATCGTCCGGCGTTCCATATTCTCCATCAAAACCTGCTGATATCAGGATATAAGAATCCACCCTGTAAGGCCTTACCATCGACGAGACCTTATTGTTCCATGTATTCCCATAGAACTTTGTAGGGTCACTGAAAAGAGTATGGTTAGAGCCTGTCGGGGGCGGATTCCAGGGCTTGCCCAATTCGACAAGCTGGTTATTATCAAGATAATTGTATATCTGACCCTTATCATTCCCGGGTACCGGCAAGTCCGCCGAGTCATGTCTGGTATTTGATGTATTTGCCCTGTAGTAAAGTATGGGCATACCAACCTTTTTCCCTGTATTGCGATTCATTACGGGAGTATAAACATCACACAGAACAAATCTGTTACCATTGAAGGGTGATGTTGCGATATTCGGGTATATATCATTCAGCTTATAAGCATTGGCATTTTCGAGTTGAAGATAATACTCTTTTCTGGCTTGTAAATTAATTAACAGCGGCGGCCCGGGAAAAGGATATAGTACATTACCGGCACCATCAGTACCATCAGCTCTGAAACGCGAATTCGGGTGAAAGCCCAACAAGTCCTGACCCACCATGGCTTCAGCAAGTTTCATTGCGCCACAGTAAGGTACGCCCCCCGCGGGGGTTGACCCGTCCAGCGCTCCGGAGTTCGGGTAGCCGTCGAATTCTGCCCGGAAAAGCTCCATGGCAACGTCGATGCTGTGGAACTGGTTTTTCTGGCTTACCTTCCTGGCGAATCGCCTGACCCTGTTCATCGCCGGCGCAAGCAGCCCCATGAGAATTATGATGATGCTCATAACGGTCAGCAGCTCTACAATAGTAAACGCCCTTTTTTTGTTGGATTGTTTGGCAATTGGTTTCACTTTCTTCTCCTTGATTATTGAATTAAACGCTCTATTTATTTCTTTGGTCTTCATCAGACGCTTAACTTCGTGATAATGGTTATCATTGGCAGGAAAATCGACAACACGATAGTCATGACAACAGCGCCAAGAATAAGAATCATAACCGGCTCAAGCAGGGACATTAACGAGGCTACCAGAACGTCAACCTGCTCGTCGTAGTTGTCGGCGACTTTCAGAAGCATCTTATCCAGGTCACCCGTTTCCTCGCCTACGGCAACCATGTTGGAAACAATCAGGTCGACGGTCTTGGACTGCCGTAACGGACCGGCAAAGGTGTCACCCTGCCGGATAGAGTTATGAACATTGCCAAGCATGTTGGCAAAGACCTCATTTCCTGCTGTCTCGCGCGTAACGTTAATGGCATCCAGAATTGGCACACCGGCGCTAATTAATGTTCCCAATGTTCTTGTCCACCGAGTTACAGCTACTTTTGAGCTGAGCTGACCGAGAACCGGAAGTTTCAATTTGACGGTATCCAGGACCAGTCTGCCGGGACGAAACTGCTTGATAAGTCTAAGCAGAAAAATTATTACAAATGGTGTTGCCAACAGGAAGGCCCAGCCATATTGTGTTGCGATCCAGTTGGCTACTGCGAGCACTACCTGCGTTATCTTTGGCAGCTCGGCACCTTCCGTCATTTCAGTTAGAACCATCTCGAACTGAGGTATTACTTTCCACATCAACAACAACAGAATTGTAAAAGCCGCGCCCAAAACCACGCAGGGATAGACCATTGCGCTTCTTACTCGGGCTTTAAGTTTTTGCGCTTTTTCCATAAAGTCAGCAATGCGGGACAGGATTAAATCCAGCACGCCGCCCGTCTCGCCGGCCGCAACCATATTGACAAACAGTCGATCAAAAGCTCTTGGACATCTGCCCATTGCTTCCGATAGGGTTGAACCGCCCTCGATATCGTCGCCCACAAAACCAATGACTTTTTTGAATGTTCCCCCCCTTTGCTGGTCCTGCAGAATCCTCAGTGAACGCAAGATAGGCAAGCCGGCGTCCTGCAGCGTGGATAGCTGTCGTGCAAACTGGGCT
>JAOUFU010000636.1 GCA_029858035.1 Phycisphaerae bacterium | reverse complement strand
GACAGGCGGCCTTCGAAAATAAAATAAGACGGTTTCTTATGCGTGTGCTTTTGTTGGTTTACTTTTACAGGAGAAACAAATGAGAAAGTCGATTTTGAATTCAAGATTAAGAGTTAAGATGTTTTCAGTGGTTATTTTTTCTTTGCTGCTGTTGATTTGTGGTGATTATCTGTTGGCAGAAAAAACTCAGGAAGTACAGGTAGCGAAGAAGGCCGGGAAAAAAGGTTTCGTCAAGATAGCCACGATTGGTCCGGGCCCTTTATCTATAAGTGAAAATACTGAACCGCAGAAAGTCGTAGAGCAAATGATAGCCCACTGGCGGAACAGGTTTGCACAGGTTCTGCCGGACAGACCCGACCTTATCGTTGTCCCGGAAGCCTGTGATAGGCCGTCCGGCTTCAGCCTAAAAAAGAGGCTCCAGTATTATCGCGTTCGCAAAAATCAGATACGGGATTTTTTTGCCAAAACTGCCAAAGAGAACAATTGTTATATTGTGTATTCTGCTGCCCGTGAAATGGGGGACGGCACCTGGCGCAACTCAAGTGTAATGCTTGATAGAAAAGGTAACGTCGCAGGAATCTATAATAAAAATCATGTTGTCATAGAGGAGACGACCGAAGCCGGTATTCTTTGCGGCAGGGACGCACCTATAATTGAGTGTGACTTTGGCAGGGTGGCGTTTGCTATATGCTTCGACCTGAACTTTGATGAATTAAGGTTGAAGTATGTTAAAGCTAGGCCGGATTTGATTATCTTTTCATCGATGTATCACGGAGGCTTGATGCAGCCATATTGGGCGTATTCCTGCCGTTGCCATTTTGTTGGTGCTATTGCCGGCAAAGCGACACCCTCTCAAATTTACAATCCATTGGGGCAGCTCGTTGCCTCTAATACTAATTATTTTGATTTTGTCGTTACGACGGTCAATCTGGATTGTGCTTTGGCACACCTGGATTATAATTGGCAGCGTCTCAGGAAACTAAAAGATAAGTACGGGCCCAAAGTGAAAATAACCGATCCGGGCTGTCTGGGTTCGGTGATGATTTCCAGCGAACACGAGAAGATAAGTGTGGAAGAGATGGTCAGGGAATTTGAAATAGAGCTGCTGGATGATTATATGACAAGAGCATTGGCACACCGGCACAAGCCGGGAAATATGGAATAAGGAGAAAATATGAAATCGCTAAATCGCCGTGAGTTTGTGAAGGGTTCATTGGGTATGCTGGCCGCATCAACAGTATTTCCTGAAAGAAAAAGCTATTCCGCAAATGAGAAAGTCATAATTGGTGTAATGGGGCTTGGCGGACGGGGAACGTACCTTGCTGAAAGGTTTGCGAGCAGGCTGGACGCAGAGATTGCATATCTTTGTGACCCCGATACCAGACGCTTTGCAAGAGCAAGAAACGTTGTCGAAGAGGCCCAGGACAAAAGGCCGAAGATGGTGCAGGATTTCCGAAGGATTCTTGACGATGCCGGCGTGGATGCCCTTATTAATGCCACTCCCGACCACTGGCATGCCCTTGGGACCATTATGGCCTGCCAGGCCGACAAAGACGTATATGTGGAAAAGCCCATGGCTCATAACATCTGGGAGGGCAGAAAAATGATTGAGGCTGCGCGAAAATACAAGCGGGTTGTGCAGGTGGGCATGCAGTCGCGCAGCGCCCCGTATATGAAAAAAGCTGTCGAGTACATAAGGTCCGGCAAACTTGGCGATGTGCACCTTATTCGTGTTTTTAACATGATGAAACATCCGATGATGAGAAAAGGCCCCGACCAGCCTGTTCCAGAAGGCTTTGATTACGATATGTGGTGTGGCCCTGCACCGAAGCTGCCTTATAATCCGAATCGCTCATGGTTAAACCAATGGGAGTATAGCTGCGGCCCAATAGCCGGCGATGCCGTTCATCAACTGGATTTGGCCAGATACCTGTTCGGCGACAAACCTTATCCGGATACCGTTTCCAATACGGGCGGGATTTGTGCTTTGCGTGATGGCAGGGAAATTCCCGATACTCAGTTGGCAGCGTATGAGTATGGTGAATTTACATTACTGTCTGAGTCTGCCCTTTGGATGCCTTATATGAAGAAAACGCCGTCGAGCGTCCGGGATTCGGACAAATTTCCCGATTGGCCTTTCAGCAGCACGAAAATCGAGGTAATGGGTACAGAAGGCTTTATGTACGTTGGCAGGCATGGCGGCGGCTGGCAGGCTTATGATGCAAATGGCGATTTGGTCCGTTCGGAATACGGCCGGCAGGCCGATAAAGAGCATCAGGACAATTTCATCGATTGTATCCGTACCCGTAAGAAACCTAATACGGATGTAGAACAGGGCCATTATACGGTTCTACTCTCTCATCTGGCTAATATATCGTACCGGGTCGGCAATCAGAAACTGGTATTTAATCCTAAAACCGAATCCTTTGTCAATGTCCCGGAAGCCAATAAGTATATCAAACGCACCTACAGGCCTCCCTGGGTAGTCCCTGATATGGTATAAAGACTGTTCACCTTACGCGAGAGGTCATGCTCTATCGGGCAATTT
>JAOUFU010000635.1 GCA_029858035.1 Phycisphaerae bacterium | reverse complement strand
TGAGTTATCATTGAGCCGCCAATTAGGTGTTATATATTCAATGGAATAGTTTTCCACTTCAAGAAAATGTTTGTCCTGCTCAGAGATATAATTGGTAATAAAACTCAAAACTGCCCGGACGGCCGGCTCTTGTTCTTTAAACTTTTTATTTGTACCATACTTAGAGATAAATCCACTGCCGAACCAGGCTGGTTGAAGTATGGCGGAAAGATAAACACGTCGCTTTTTTCTGTCTATCTTGAATCCGAGCTGGCTGGATATGAACTTTTTGGCCTGTTCGTCCATCTGCTTATAGAGTTTGTGACCGTAATAGGGCTCGTTGCGCAACGGTGGACTGGAGAGGGTGGCATAAAATAGGGCGAAAAATGCTCGCGGCTCGTCAAACCCCTGGCCGAAGAACAGCTTTTCAACCTGTGGAAGAGTAAACACCTCATCCATTACATAAAATTTTTGTTTTTTGATGCCACCTATACGTTTGTCGATGTGCCTGATACTGTCAGGTTCCCAACCTGTGAGAAGGTGGAGCCACCGATACGATTCGATAGGATAATTGTCGATAATTATATGAAGCATCTGTACGTTGTATGCGTTAATCCAGAAGGCGATTTTGTCCTCTTTCGGCCAGGAATTATATTCGTTTCGGTTGAGTTTGGTAAATTCCCCCAGGAGCATTCTCAACTTCCCCCTCTTTAGCTTTAGCCTTCTATAGTCAACCATTCCCTTATCGTCAACGAATTCTCTTAAGATATCAGCAAATTTGTCGTGAAAATTCACTTTGTGAGTTGGTTTGACATCATTAGGCTCGACCTTAATGATTTCCCCCTCGTTAGGTTCAGTCCTGGCGGTCTCAGGTTCGTTAGGTTCAGCTTTGGTAGATTCGGCTTCATTAGGTTCGATTACAGTAGGTTCGGCCTCGTTAGGTTCGGCTTTTTTAGGTTTAACTTCTTCGGTTACTATTTCATCATTAGGTTCGGTCTTTACAAGCTCAGTTTCATTAAGTTCTACCTGATTAGACTCGAATAGGTTGGGTTCAGCCTTAACAAGTTCATACTTAGGGGGTTCAGCCTCTGGAGAATTAGGAGGTTCGCCCTCGGTAGGTGAACAACCTACAATAAAGACTAATACCGTTAGCAACATTATAAAAACAACACGGTTTTTAGCCATTTTCAACTTCCGATAACTAAATACGCGTCTCTTTCAGCCATAAGTTTACTCATTATAGTATTAGAATAAGGCGTTAGTTCATAAATGCAACGATTTGTTAATGGTTTTTTATCGTATTTTTTTCACGTCAATCTTAATTTATGCCAAGAGGATTTTACGAGAAATTAAGCGAGATGCTGTATTTTTAACCCTTTAATACGGCTAACGGGACCATTCGTGCGACGGCTCTGGCCCAGCCGCATTCGACAACAATTCGAACGACTTCGTCAATATCCTTGTAGGCATCGGGGGCTTCTTCCTTTATTTTGCCCCTGTTGCCGGCAATGAGCTTTATACCTTGCATACTGCGTTTGAACTGGTCGTCGCTAATTTTGGCGGGGGTGATAATTCTGCCTCCGCGAGATTTTCCAAGGGCGGCTGTGCGGCTCATCACTCTGCCGGCGCCGTGGTTGACGGAGCATAAAGATTCCTCAGAATCGCCGGTTCCGACCATCAGGAAGCTCGCGGTGCCCATTGAACCGGGCGTAATCATCGGCTGACCAATTCTTGAAAAGACAGTACCGGCCATACGCTCCGGTCCGAAAGCTCGGGTGGCGCCTTTGCGATGCACCCAAAGCCGTCTGCCGTTATGGTCTTCGAACTTTGCCATATTATGGGTGACATCGTACACCATTTTCAGCGGCGTCGGGCCAAACATTCTGTTAAAGCAGCGCCTTACCAGCAGGGCCATAATGTGGCGATTTGTGAATGCGAAGTTGGCGGCAGCGCCCATCGCTTTGATATAATTCCTGCCGGTGTCACTGTCGGTTAGCAGATATGAGAGCATTTTACTTCTGTCGGCCATATCGGGTCTTCTGGCCGCGATACTCATATACTGATCGGCGATTTCATAGCCGAAACGTCGTGAGCCCGAGTGTATCATTACAACGATTTGATTTTCAAAAAGACCGAGGATTTTGGCCAAATCCGGATCCAAGACTTTCTGGACGTACTGAATTTCAATAAAGTGATTTCCACCACCGAGCGTGCCGAGCTGCCCGGAGCCTTTATGTATTGCGGCATTTGGTACTGCGGCAAGGTCGGCAGGCATCCGGCCATTCTCCTCGATTCTTTTGAGGTCCTCGTCAAACTCAGTGGGATCAAAAGCCTCCCAGGCCTGGTGTTTGATTCTTCCTGCAAGGGTGGGTATGCAAGCGGCGCCGTTATTTATGACGGCTTCGATGCCGGCTTTATCCAACGGCAGATTGGCCCTGCCCTCACCGAGCGGGACATCACGGGCGATAGAAGCAGCAATCTTTTCGGTATCGATATCACCTTTCGTAAAAGGTGTGTTTAAAAGACGCATACCGCAATTAATATCGTATCCGACGGCAGCCGGCATAATGGCATTG
>JAOUFU010000109.1 GCA_029858035.1 Phycisphaerae bacterium | reverse complement strand
TGGTTAAATCGCTAACCTGCTCCTTATTCGTCATCAGCTTTTCCTTCACCCCACCCTGTTAATGTCACTGTATACTTTTGATAAGAAAGTATGAACCGGGTATTTTGAACGCCGGGGCCGGTGTACCGGCCCCGGCGTTTCCTTCCTTCCGCCGACTATTAATCAGCCTCTCGTCTAAAATTTATGAGCAGCCCTGTTAACAGGGATTCATTGTTTTAATGAATCGTTTCTGGTAGTTTGTCCTGGTTTTCTTCATCGGCCTTCTCTGCTCTGGTTTTAACCGGCATCGGCCTGTCGAATTCTGTTACTTTAAGGGCCTCCTTTTCCGCTTCAGTCAGGACCGGCTGTTCGATGATCCGTGGGGTTATGAATACTACAAGCTCGCTGTTGGCAGCGTCTTCGCCCTCGAACCTGAATAACAAGCCAAGAATAGGTATGTCGCCCAGCAGGGGTACCTTATTGGTTTGTTGGGTGACGTTCTTTTTGCGCAGGCCTCCTATCACCACCGTCTGACCGTGTTCGACCAATGCTATCGTGTCGACTTTGCGGGTATCAACAACCGGGACGGCGCCTCCAGTGAGTGCAACATCACCCACTTTAACACCAAATTCAGGTTGAATGCGTAATCTTAACATCCCATCTCTTGTCACGTGCGGCGTGACCTTGAGCATTGTGCCAATCGGTTTAAATCTTACTGTTTCTGTGACTGTATTGCCTGTTATGGTTCTTTCCACGTAAGGATATTCCTGCACGATGTCGATAATGGCTTCCTCGTTGTCAAGAACAAGGATTCTCGGATTTGCAAGGAGCTTGGCGTTGATATCTTCCTGCTCTGCCCGTATTGTAGCATCAATATCGAGATCTTTATTCCAAATCCCAAAGTTCAGAAGACCTACTGAAGCGTTGGCTGTTTTGTCTACTGCTCCCGCATACGTACTCTGAATATAAGGCTGCCTGTTAGTGGTAGGTAGTCCATCAGCGTCCCAGTAGCTTTGCCGGTTCACCCACCATTCTATGCCGAGGTCCAGCTTGTCCGATGCCGTGATGTCGTAGATTCTTGCCTCAACCAGTATCTGCGGTGTTATCCGGTCAATTTCCGCAATGAACGTGTCGATGGCCTTGATTCGGCTTTCCGTATCGGTCACGATTATATTGCTCGTGCTGTTACTGGCTGCTATCGAACCACGCTGCGAAATAAATTCCTTTACAGTTTTGGTGACATCTTTAATATCCGCGTAAGTAATGCGATAAATTCTGCTGACAAGGACTTCTTCCTTTTGGGCAAGCTCACTCATCGGTGCGATTCGTATCACATTCTTGTCAGCCACATAGCCGTAGCCGTGTGCGGCAAGAATATTGTTCAGGGCTTCTCCAAGGGGAACATCCGTAAGAGTCACTGTTACTGTTCCGGTGACCTGAGGGCTTTTTATAATATCTACATTCGCCTTCTCAGCTATTGCCCTGATTACATCATCGATAGGTGTGTCCCTGAACGTGATGCTTATCGTTTTTTGCATCTGCTGCTCCAGCGGTGTCAACACCTCTTTCTTGTCCGCATCCTCTGCAACTACGATTCCGCAGATTGCCATGACAAGTGCAGCAATTACCAACAACTTTAGTCCGCCACATTTTGTTACAAAGCCTTTCATAATAGTTCCTTTCCAAGATTAATGAATTTAAACCTTTTTGTTTCCTTGTTTTATCATTGGGCCTTTTGGGTCCACTTTTTACCGTTCATTTCGAACTCTACATTGTCTTTATTTATTTTTATTATGGTCGCACCTGATACTTTGTCGCCTTCGTGCAATATTTCGATGCCGATAATCACAGATGGATTCTCCTCGTCATAAAGAATGCCTTTGATGTCTATTTCCTCGGTTTTGTCCGGATTGTTGTCCGTTGGCGTTACCACCTCCTTCTTGAACTGCATAGGGTCACGAAGCGTTGTCGGGTAGAGATCCGGAATCTTCCATTCAATCGCGCTCGAAGCTGCGGCAATCGTATTTGACGGCGTGATTATCTTTGGGCCCGCCGTTTCACCCGGACCGCCGCCCAACACTTTGTAAAACGCCAGTACCATACCGATAAACATGACAGGAACCAATACCACCATCGCTTTTTGTCGTGCCGGATTCACACCGGCTTGTGGCGCAAACAGCCTGTCTTTTATCCGCTGCACCGCCTGTTCCAACGCTGACGGGCCGGAGGATTTTATCTTAACGGGCTTTTGAGCTTGAGCAGCCTTTTGTTCCGCGGCTTTAGGTTTTTCGGTCGGGACATCTTTCTGAGGCGATAACTTGGACTGTAGAACATCTTTCATCGTTGACCCACTTAGGTGGCTTGGAGGGCCATAAGTCGGATGTTCTTTTGTTGCTGTGGAGCTCGCCTTATCGGCTTTGTCCTTTGTTGGGATCGGAACGCCGGTAAATATCGATGAAACCTGCTTGTGTAGTCCTGCTTTATTTTTTGGCATTGCGTATTTCCTCAGTCAAAGGTATTACCCTGGTCCTGGCTTCCTACCTCAGCCAGGGCTTCCTCGCCAGCTTCCTCGCCTGTAGTATTCTGTTTCGATGTTTCTTCGCGGGTGAGTATCTCCTCAACCAAAGCTAAGTACTCGGCCGCACCTTTGCTTTGTGGTGCGAAAGTCAAAATTGACTCGCCGGCACTCGGGGCCTCAGCCAACCTTACCGTTCTATGGATTACCGTATCGAATACCAAATCACCGAAGTATTCGCGCATCTGCTGTTGTATCTGTCTGCTCAACAGCGTTCTGTCTTCGACAAAGGTCAGCAACAGGCCGAGAATTTTCACGTAGCAGGGCTGAAAGTTCATCCTGATAATGTCCGCTGTCTCGAGCAGCTGCCTGAGCCCTTCCATAGCGAAGTAATTTACCTGGACCGGCACTATCACATCAGTGCTGGCAACCAGAGCATTCAGAGTCAGCAGGCCCAGGGAGGGGGGGCAGTCCATTACGCAGACATCATATTCGTCATCTACAAGTCTGAACTGCTCGCTCAACACGAATTCTCTTCCGACTACGTTGACAAGTTCAAGCTCGGCCCCTGAAAGCAGGATATTACTCGGAGCCAGATTAAGTCCTTCCATGCTCGTGCCTATTATCACTCTCGGAAGTGGAATTTGAACATTCGTAAGAGCGTGATAAACCGTTTTGTCCAGAGTTTCAGGGTTATGCCCTAAACCCAACGTGCTGTGTCCCTGTGGGTCGAGGTCCATTATCAGCGTCCGCTTGCCGTGTTGGGCAAACGCGGCTGCAATGTTGACCGAGGAAGTTGTCTTTCCACAGCCGCCCTTTTGATTTGCTATTGCTATCGTTCTCATTTTTCTTATCTTCTCATTACCTGCACTGCTGTTCCATATTCACACGCTTTAACTTTCCTGCTGTTTACGAACAAAAACCGCCAGCTTCATATTCACTTTATGTCCTAATTCATCCCGCTGTGAGCGTGTTATTTTGAAGTTATCTACAAAGACGGCCGGCCGGTTTCTCTCCAGGGTATTCAGGAAAGTGGCAAACTGATTGAAATCTCCTGCAAAGTTAATAATAATCTGGTTCTCCTGCAGGTACTTAAGGCCAAGTGCCACTGAATTTCTGCTGTCCTCCTGGGTTTTAATGCTGAAAGACTCGACCTTCTTCTCGTTGGCAATTTGGCTTATATCGAAGGTCAAATTGGGCGAATCTTCGTAATCAACAGCAAAATCCTTCAATTTATTTTGAAGACTTTCAAGCTCTTCCTTGAACCTGGCTTTAGTCTCTTCCTGGCTCATTTCTATTACAGAGTCGTACTTTTGTTTTGTCTTGGCGAACTCGGTTTCCACCTCTTGTTTTCTCTTTTGCTGCGGTGAAAGCACTACCATGTAGGCAAGCACAGACAGTACGAGGCTGCCCGCCCAGATTAAAGCTACTATCGTATAAAGTTTTTTGTTGGTCTTCATAAAGGACATCTTACATTCCCGGCTTAAAAATACAGTCTATCTGATAAGAGACTACTTCCTCTTCACCAAGCTTAGCAACTCCCTGAGCAATCCTGATGTTTTCAAGCCTTGGCTCAAGCAGGCTTGAAGAGCGAAGACGCTCGCTAAAATCCCTTATTGCTTCATCGCTGTTGGATTGGGGCCTTCCGGCGACTGTCATCTGTAAAGTCCTTACAGGAACAGAGGCGTCAATCATTTTTTTGGGGTCATCCTTTTGTGGAACTTTTATTTTTGTCGATTGCTGCTTGACGTCAAGCGATGTCAGTATTACTGATTCCGGAATGTTCTTCACTACTGCCACCAGAACAGGCGACCATTGTGTGTGCCTGTCAAGGTTGCCCGATACTTCTGATAAGCAGTTGTTGTAAGTATTTTTCTGTTCATCGAATGATTTTTTAAGCTCGATAGCATCCGACATGCCGGCAATCTTTGTATTAAAATTTGCTATGGCGTTCTTCTTAATGGATATAACGACTCTATTGCGAAGATAAAAGCCGAACATCGCAATTGCGATAACAATCGGCACCACAACCGCGGCCGCGCCAACCGCTATGTTCCGCGGATGGCTCTTTGCCGGTACTCCCCGGCCCTTTAGCAAATCTATTGTGAACATATCAGATTGACCTCATAGCAAGGCCCGCCGCCACCGCCATGGCAGGACCGTCTTCATGCAGAATTTTTTCACAGCTCTTGTCCGCCTCGCACACAAGTTTCTCAAAAGGATTCCACAATACAATCTTGGATGGCAGATGCCCGTCGAGTAAATCAACCAGGCCCTCGATCACTGCAAAACCGCCGCACACGAATACCTTTTCGACAAAGCTTGATTTGTCCTGGGCCGTGTAGTAACGCAGCGTCTCCGTAACATTGACAATCAGCTTGTCGCAGGCTTTTTCGAAACTTTCCTCGAACGCATTTGGCCGTTCCGTCGTGTTTTTATCGCCGAAAAGTATCTCCTTGACGGCCTCTTCCGACATATTAATTTCGGATGCAATCGCCTTAACGATATCATTGCCCGCGTACGACACATCCCGGATAAACGGCAAAGACGTTCCGTCGCGGCCGCCCAGAATGGCAAGGGTCGTGGAAGAGCAGCCAACGCTCAAAATAGCTGTAGTTTGCTTTGCAATGTCTTGTTCGCATTCACTCAGACAATTCAGAAGGGCCAATCCATCGACATCCATCAAGACGCAGTCAACTGAAGCTTGTTTGGCAAGTTCTGTCTTGTTGTTTATGAGATGGTTCGTTGCCGCCACCAGAATCCCCCTGACGCTGTCCTTGTCGTTATCTATAAGCTGGTAATCCACCGCCGCATCGTCTGCGTTAAAGGGGCAAACCTGTGCAGCTTCGAGGTGGATTGCAGGTTCTATTTCATCCCGCGACAATGAAGGAAACTTAAAATCCCTGACCGCGACTTCAGGACCCGATATCCCGCAAACCGCCTTGCGGGTGCGAATACCTGTCGACTTAAGACATTGGCCGATTGCGCTGACCGTGTTTTCCTGGTTGTCTTCCTCCTGGCTCGGTGCAATTTGGGTCCTGCCGGCAGCCGTGACTATCCACTTGACGCCCTTTTTGACTAATTGGACCGCGTTCACTGAAGATGAGCCGATATCCAGACCAAAGACTTCCCTGTTCTCAATCTTGAGCTTGAACGGTCGTTTCAAACCTATGCCCATAATGTCTCCATGTTGAAGAAAGCGGCTATAAGCTGTCCAATTCGCCTCTTATGGCTGCACTTATCACTCTGATAACTGAATATTTCAAAGCGTTTAACATTTCATTTTCAGCTTAACGTTTCTTTTCATCGGCTCAAATTCGCCCTCGTTTTACGTATAAATTATAAAATTAAAATAGATTGATTTGAGAAATCAGCGTGCTTGATTTGGAACTTTGAAGTCCAATAAACATCAGGATTTGCGCATAAAGATATAGATTTGAAACATCCGGCGGGCTTTGTTTGAATCAAAACCTACACAATCACAGGGGATTTAGGAAATGTTTTTATAAATTATCGGACATCCGGCTGAAACAAAAAAACAGGCGGACAACACCCTGTTGACCGCCTGCTCCTCTCGACTCCTCTTATATATTATATCCGGATTCGGTTACTTATTGCTCACTCCACCGCTTGATTACCATGTGCACGCCTATTTCATGTGGAGCTGCTTCTCTAAGTGACATATCATAGAAAAAGTTCGCATTCACGTCCTGGGTAAAGCTTTTGCCTACAACGGCCCCGTACACGTTGAAGCCGTTATAGAGATGAATATCGGCCTCCGGTGCATAAATTGCTCCATAAAAAATACCGCTGTTCTTAAAATCGATATTTGTACAGGTATCAAGCCCGTATATCTTCAATTTTTTCGGGTCCTTCGTCAGGTTGTTTATAGCGCCGCTGTTGTCAATGTAAAGATTTCCCCCTAAAAATACAGCCAAAGAGGCATTAGGTTGTATCTCCACCGCGTCACCATTACCGAGTCTTAAATCGCCCATAACGTAAATCTTAATATTTCCATCAACCGTAACCTTATCGATTTTGTTCGGATCGGTGCTGGCGCCGGTAAGGTTGATACTGTTATACTTTGCCGAGCTGCTCATTGTTGTAGAGCTGGTTATACTGCCGCTGGAAACCATATCCACCAGGGCCTGCGGCACGTTGATGTTGGGGGTCTTGTTTTTAATAAGCGAGGGATAAGTGCTACCTGTGATGGACGCTTCGGATGTGTTGTTGATAACAACGTCCGGGTCACCGCCGGGACCGATGACAATATCGCCGTTTATTGTCACCCCGGTTTTGCAGGTAACGGCCCCTGATTCAGTGCTGTTTGTGCCGATTTGCAGGGGCGGGTCATCCGCGCCCTGGTTGTAGGCGCTAATCGTGGTCCCGTTCCTCAGTGTTAGATTTTCTGCCACGTAGATTGCATACTCAAATATCCCCTTCATCTCCAAGGTGCAGTTGACCGTTTTTTGGTACCGGCTGCTTTTGCCGGTACTTTGAATCGTATATAAATCATTACCGTCGGCTAATGTTATTGTTGAGACGTTATAGCTGAAAGTTGAATCACAATTTGGCAGCGGCTCATCTGTTGCAGATGGCAGACTGGTATCATTGAAGGTTTTAAGATCCAGCATCTTGTTCATTTCAGCCAGGGCCTTTGTCAGGCCCGCATCGGCGGAGCATCGGGCTGCAATCTCAGAGCTGGTCCGCACGCCCATCATACGTTGATGCATCCCAACGCTCAACAAGCCCGCCCCTATTATAAGCAGCAGTACCACCACGCACAAAACTGTAGCTATTGCAAAGCCGCCCCTTTTTGATTGTAACAGCCTCATTGCAGCACCCTCTTTCTGTACATTTTGTTTCGACACTCGTAATTGCCTGATTGGCACCCGGTTAATTGGTTGATCCGGCCAATCACAATTAAACATATTGGAATTTCTAACAGAGTTTACTTATTACTCACTCCAGCGTTTTATCACCATTTTCACGCCTATTTCAAGTGGATCTGCCACTCTCAGTGACATATCATAGAAAAAATTGGCATTCACGTCCTGGGTAAAGCTCCTGGCTACAACAGCCCCATAAACGGTAACGCTGTTATAGAAGTGTATATCTGCATTTGGGGCGTAAATTGCTCCGTAAAAACTGCCGCTGTTCTTGAAATCGACATTTGTACAGGTATCAAGCCCGAATATTTTCAATTTTTTCGGGTCCTTTGTCAGGTTGTTTATAGCTCCGCTGTTATCGGTTAGGAGATTCCCACCTAAATATATAACCAGCGAGGCATTAGGATTCGTGGTCTGGTCGACTATCTGCAGCACGTCGCTATTACCGAGCTTTATATCGCCGGTAACGTAAAGCTTGACGTTTCCATCAATGGTAAGGGTGGCGCCTTTGTTCGGATCGGCGGCAAGGTTGATACTGTCATACTTTGCAGAGGTGCTTATTGTTCCGGCGGCGGTTATAGAGCCGCTCGAGGGCATGTCCACCAGGGCCTGCGGAACGTTGATGTTGGGGGTCTTATTGTTTATAAGCGAGGGATAAGTTTGACCCGAGATGGCCGCTTCGGTTGTGTTGTTGATAATAACGTCTGGATCACCACCGACACCTACGACTACATCGCCGTTTATTGTGACCCCGGTTTTGGCAATAATGGCCCCCGCGTTCGTGCTTTTAGTGCCGATTTGCAGAGGCGGGTCACCCGCCTTCTGGTTGTAGGCGCTCACGGTAGTCCCATTTCTCAGCACCATATTTTCCGCCACGTAGATTGCATACTCAAATATTCCTTTCATTTCCAGAACGCAGTTGACGGTTTTCTGGTACCGGCCGCCTTTGCCCACACATGCAATGGTGTAAAGGTCATTACCATCGGCTGTTGTTGTTTTTGCAACGTTATAGCTAAAAGATAAATCAGTATTTGGAACCCGCTCATTTGTTACAGATGGCAGTTGATTATCCTTCCATGTTTTGTCTTCCAGCTGCTCGTTTATTGTAAACAGGGCCTTTGTCAGGCCCGCGTCGGCGGCGCTGCGGGCCGCAATCTCAGAGCTGGTCCGCACGCCCAACATACGACTATGCGTCCCCACGCTCAACACGCCTACCCCTATTATAAGCATCAGTATCACCGCGCACAAAACTATGGCTAATGCAAAGCCGCCTCTTTTTGATTGTAAAAACTTCTTTTTGTACATTTTAACCTCCCGTTTTAGTTAATTGGTAAACGAATCTTTAATCACTGATTCGCTGATTAACTAATTCACTCACTCCTCATGCCACTTGTTTACTACGAAGCGTACGGCATCATCTTCTGTCGTTACGGTCCTCAGCGCTTTATCGTAGTAGAAATTGCCCAATGCCATCATCAAAACGTTTTTGGCCGTAACGGACCCATATATATCACTGTCGGCCATAACAACAACATCTGCATTCGGGGCGTAAATTGCTCCAAGGCTTTCGCTCTTGGCCCTCAGGACGATGCTCTGTTCTTCCGTATTTGTACCGAAAAGTTTAAAGCTTGAGGGAACACCCTCATTATTGAAGCCGGCGCTATTGTCCGCTTTCATGTCGCCCTCAAGATACAAGGACAAAGTTGAGCCGTCTTTTATTATTATTTCGCAATTTTGGCCAAGACTGATATCGCCCTTTATATATAGAATGACATCTCCGCCATTTACCTCCAATATCCCAGGATTGGCGGCTTTTTTCAGCTCAATCTCGCCGTATTGACCGTTATCGGCCGGTCCCACTATCAGGGTGGTGCCCTGGACCTTAATATCTGAACCTGTGTCGACAAGTTCCGGCACAGTTACCGGCGGAAGCACAATCTCCTCAAGCATGGAATACTTCCTGTACGTGCTGGCGCCTAAGTCTTTGATAACGGTTCCAACATTGCCCCCGACACCTACCGCGACGTTACCTTTTACAACGACACCCATGTTGAGTACTATGCTGTCCGGCAGGACACTAATGGTTCCAACCTGTACGTCTATGTTTGTATCCCATGGGTCGCTGGAGTTGTATCCGTCAACTAACATCCCGGCTTTCAATACAACGTTTTGCTGCGCTAAAATTGCACGCTCAAAAAGCCCCACTAACGACAAAGAGCAGCCGATTGTTTTTCCCCTCAGCCCGTATTGGCCCTTTGATTTAACATTGTAACCGTTGGTCAGGTTTCCTGAAACCGCATAGCTGTAGACCGCGTTGCTGTTCGGTAAAGTTTCGCCTGTTACCTCGGGCAGGCTGCTCCCGTCCCACGGGATAATTTTCAGCTTCTCGTTCATTTCAAAGACGGCCTTCGTCACCCCCGCATCGGCTGCACAACGAGCTACTATGTCCGACGAGCTGCGGACCGCGAATCCGCGACTTTGCAGACCAACGCTCAGAACTCCCATGCCGATGATAATCAGTATTACGACCGTGCACATCATCGTGGCCAGTGCGAAGCCGCCTCGTCCATAAGAGAGTTTCAAACTGTTCGTTTTTGATTTTAATGGCTTAGTGTTCATTTTTGCCTCCTCTGCTGTTTTTCAATGCTTTCTGTTATTAATTGTGCATAACAGCGGATGCGACATTGGAATTTCCAGGCGGTCTTTACTTACTCCTCCTGCCACTGTTTTATTACAAAGCGGACGCCAATATCTTCTATGGTTACATCTCTCAACGATACGTCGTAGTGAAATGTGGAGGAGTTTCTTTGGTCGACGCTTTTGGCTACAACAGAACCAAACATATCACCTGAATTCATCATCACGACATCTGCGTTCGGAGCATAAACCGCTCCGTAAAAATCGCCGCCGTTTTTAAGGATGATACTCTGGCAGCTGTCAAGTCCGTATATTTGAAGTTTCTTCGCATCTTCGGTCAGGTTGTTAATCACACCACCGTTTTTGATTTCAATGTTTCCACCCACAAAGAGAATCAAAGAGGCATCGTTCCCGTCGATGATCCGCAGCTCAGCCGAATTGTCGAGGATCATGTCGCCAACAATGTAAAGGCTGACTTTGCCCTTAATTGTAATGATTTTGCTGTTCCCAAGGTCGATTTTATCATATTTTGCCGAGCTGCTGATGGTTTTATTATTGTTTATAATGCCACTCGAGGGCAGCGACGCCAGGGACTCCGGAACTGTTATTGGTGGCATCTCGT